>NZ_BLRL01000006.1:163932-263430 GCF_015082335.1 Moritella sp. F3
AGTAAAATGTCCGGAACCAAAATGGCAGGTGCTTTAAAATATGTGCTCTGGCATTCGGAGTAAAATGTCCGGAACCAAAAAGGCAGGTGCTTTAAAATTTGTGCTCTGGCATTCGGAGTAAACCTTGGATCGGCTGTGGATCTGTAATGATCTGGAATGGATCGTTGTACGATCGTGATATAATTTAGTAACTATCTCGACTGCAGTGTTTTTCTTTAAAGGTAATTGTTAAGTTATTAATTATTTATCATTATTTCGTTTAATTATATAAATATGACTACACACTAAAAATACTAGGATCTTTATATGACCATATTAAAGATTCACGCTATCGCACACTGTTAAAAAAATTATGATATATTAATTTAGTCATCGATTAAGATGATTCAAACTGGTCCTTATAGTGGTGACCGAAACCACTTGGCTTTTGTGGGTATATTATCCGCGCTGCGCGTCGCAGAGAAACGGCGACTAATAAACATCTCGACTTTCAAAAAATACAAGACATCAATATTACAAACCCTCTACTACGCTGGCCTAGAAATAGGCCGGTAAATCTCGAAATTCAGCATATCCACAAATCACCCTCAGACTATTGTAAGATCCCTTCAATCAACATAACGTAGGGTCGTCAACAATGCGCAAACAAAAGCTAGCAATACCACTGCTTTCTCTGTTCTTACTATCTACTCACTTGTCAGCGGCTTCTAACTCAGAGGTTTTGACTCTATCCCGTTATACCGCGATAGAAGTCAATAGTGAGTTAACTCAACAAAACCCTTTGAAAATGGTTGTCGCAGTTAAATTCCCACCAATGGTGAAGACAACTGGTGCAGCAATCCATTATGTACTAGATGGTTCAGGTTATAAGTTAATTAGTATAAAAAATACTAGCCGCCACACACGCACTATGTATGAGACGGGGCTAGCGGAAGTCCATCGACAATTTGAATATGTGACTCTTGAAAATATCTTAAAGACGTTAGCTGGAGACGCTTTCATCCTCCTTAACGACCCTGTCTCACGACGTCTATCTCTTGAATCGATAATCCCCGCCAATTTAGAAGGAGCAACGCAATGAACGAACCTAGTTTGACCGAAAAATTGGAAGCATCAAAAATTGATATGCCAAAAAATCATAATTTGAACGATGAACTGGGGAGTCAAGATTTCGATAATACAACAGTAGAGACAGTATCACCTCCAAATGATTCAGGGATAGACGAGGTACCAGCTTCAGTATTCGAAATGAATGATCAAGATGATTTTCATAATCAAATAAATAACAAGGATATTAACGAGCCCAAAGTTAAACCAAAGAAATCCGCAAATCCTAATATTAAAAAACACGTAATCAAAGCGGCGAAAATGATCGGGCTGGTAGGTACGATTGTTGCCCTAAGCTATGGTGGTTGGAGCTATTGGGAAAATAGACAAAAACTAACCGTTCAAGAAGATACTCTTAGTAGTGGTCAAATTAATCTTGAAATGAAGTTTAACGAACTAGAGGTTAAATTCTTTGACAGCCAGGCTCTAGCTGATGCCGAATTAGCTAAGCTAAAAACAAAATTAGTACAAAATGATAGAAGACTAAACCAAGAATTTGCTGAAATTACCGACCGTGTTGACGGCTTAGTAAAAGAAATCGAAGATGTTAAGGCAAGCGGAGAATCAAACGATAATGCAATATATGGTCTCACAGTAGAAGCAGGCAAGATCAAAAAGCTTTTGGCAGGGATCGAGGATAACATAACAAAATCAAACCAGAGAGCATCAACTACGGCAAAAGTCACAAGTAAACGAACAAAGCCGAAGCGAACTAAACCCCGCGGCCCTGTGACAATAAACAACATTAACGGGTACAAACTGTATTCAGTGGACACCGTTTCAGGACGAAACAAAATCGTACTGATCAAAGGTAATGCTATTCGTATCATTCGAAAGGGTGAGGAGTTCGAAGGATTCAGCGTAAAAAGTTCAAGCCGAGACACGCAAATTGTATCGCTACTTAAAAACTCAAGAACTTACAAATTAACAGCAGGGTAGCCATATGAAAATTTTTCTTAAAATTACATCGGTCTTAATCTTCACTTCACTGCTTGGTGCATGTTCAAACCACCAGCCGCAACCCCAAAGTCAAAACATTGTGAAGACTAATCAACTAGAAACCTGTGACCTAACGTTGTTGGGAAGTGGTAAAACATATTGGGCGTCAATGGACGGGACTAACAAAGTAATTTTGTCATCGAGTGGGGCTGTTCAATGCAAATTCCTAAATTAGCCCCACGCTCACTAATTTTATTATCTCTGGCTGCAAGTGTCGCTGTAGGGGGGGCTCATGCTGCGCCTGTACCAAGCATTGAGCCATCCACCAGCTCAAAACAATCAAGCAACCAAGGTCGAAGTGAATACATCTCAAGCGAGTTGCAGCGAACGATAGAATCGGCAGGCAGTGCAAAGGAAGTTTATCGTAGTATTGAAACCTTAACCGCACTAGATAAAATCCAAGCCAAGAACTGGGGTGTGACCGAATCTGACTGGGTTAAATACAAAACAATCATGGCAACAACTCCTCGCGGTAATTGGTCACCTAACTTAGACCCTATCGTCACACTAGGCACTGAAGCAAAAACTGAAGAAGAGCGAACTAGATTTGCGAAGTTACTTTATGACACGGAGATTGAGCGACAAGATAAAGAAATTGATTTTAATTACGCAGTCGTAAAGTACCACTGCCGTGTAGCACCACAGAGTAATCTGTGCAAAACGAGCGAACAGTTACGTCGAGAGACACTGATCGAAGCAGAAAAACAAATTGCGCAAGCTGAGATTAACGAAAGAACACCGCGGAAACTAGATAACTGGTCACCAATTCGTTATAGCCTTTTTGTTGATGTAAGTACTCCGTGTGATGCAAGCTGTAAGCAGTATCTTTCCGATACCACAAGTACACTGCCATACCTGGACATAACCATATCCAACGCGGGTAAGAGTGGAATGCAAGAATTTATTGAACGCTACAAGATTAGTCAGCATGATCTTAATGTAGAGAACGTTACTGTAACGCGTGGGTTTAGACCAGAATACTTAACCGAGGCGCTCCCTGTTGTCTATAAGGTGATTGATGGAGCTATTTGGGGTCGTGTTGAAAGACGTGAAGTACAGTAGGGGGGAAGTATTGAGTTCGTTATTTGCTTTGCTGTTTTTTATACAGACCGCGAATATAGCTCACGCTGCAACTTATCCACCTGAGCCACCAGCATACAAGCAGTTATCGGATAAGTATGGTTTGCCGAAGAAGCTGCTTTACGCAATAGCGATTAACGAGTCTCAGGTAAAAACCAATAAGCGTAATGTAACTCCGTGGCCTTGGGTAATACGGTGGAACAAGGAGGACAAGGGACGTTACTACAGAACGAAAGTAGAAGCAGTTGCATTCGCAGAAAAACTATTAAGTGATGGTTTTAAGAATTTTGACGTTGGTATAGCGCAAGTTAATTACAAATGGCATGGGCATGAGTTTAAGTCCCTATCCCAAATGATGAGCCCCCGAAGTAATTTAGATTACGCAGCGAGGCTTATCAAAGGGTTTTATGATGGTGGTGATGATTGGTGGGTTAGCGCAGGTCGCTATCATGCGCCATATAACAAGCCGTTAGCCAAAGGCTACTCTAAACGCGTATATAAGATTTACAAGGATTTGTGACGGCATGAATAAATTAACATTGATCGCAATAGGATTGAGCATTCTTCCAATTATCTCAGTAGCAAAAGTGAATGAATCAACTGCGTACACGAAAAGTATTAACACCAAGAGTGGCATAGGTAAAACTCAAAGTGTCACTCATGAATTTGTTAAAAGAAGTGGACTATCTGAAGAGCAGTTACTTGAAATGCAAGCTAACGTGCTGCGTGAGGTTGATACGGTTGTGTTGAAAGACGCTGATAACCTGACTCCAATATCATATTTCTTTAACACTAGCGATCCTAAAGAGAAGTTTGGTAACTCACTCCGCGAGCAAATCATCTCCCAATGGGAAGATGGTATCAAGAAGATGGAGAATGAGAAGCCTGAGTCGAAAGAAGCGTATGCACGGATGATGAGAGATCAAATGTTTCCTGTAGTGCCAGAAAAATTAAGGTCGATGTACCTTATGGTACCGGTGATAAAAGACTTACCGCAGATCCAACGTCCACTTTTTATCATCGGTGACAACCAGGCATCGTTAGATTGGTTGGTAAACAACAAGGAAGAGTTGGTTAGATACGGTGCTGAAGGGGTTTTAACTAAGGTTGATACATACGAGTCTTTCCAGCGTATACAGGAGATGGCTTTACCACTTCGTCTGCAACCGGTTAACGCTGATTTTCTTTTTCATGAGTTTGGTGTAAATGGCTATCCGCTATTGCTCACCAGGGAAGGTTTTTTCCAGTAGGAATGATGCTAGATGAACAATTTATTAATTATTATCAGTAAAGGAATTGGGGTGTAGGTGATGGCAGCTGAATATGGCATTGAAAATCTGTTAAGGCCACCTGTGGAGCTGTACTCAGCTACAACTGCGCTTATAGGTGCAGGAGCAATTGCAGGAGCTCCTAGCGTGTTCATGATAGCCCCGACCACCAGCTATTTGCTTGCGGCGGGATTAACCTGCTTAAGTTTAAAGCGAGCGAGTCAAGGGTATGAGCCATGGCGGTACCAAAAGCAGATACGCCGAATGCGTGATTTCAATATGTACTCAAGGGATATACCCGTATCTAACAAAACGACTTGGCTTGGTAAGGGGTTTGAGTGGAAAGCAATCCATACGCAACGATTGACAGATTTAAAGCTAGCTAAGAATGCCCATTATTTAGATATGGGGACTGCCTACAACGTGGCTCGTAAACTTGAAGATCACTTTGAACACAATGAGATCATTACAAAGATACTCAAACCACTAAATTCTCAATCAAGATTTAACCCTGCACGACCTATGCCGCCCACTGGTGGTGATAAGGCCATACACGCTGTGTCACCGGAAGAGTATGATATCAAGCAACCTCTTGATAATCGGTCAGGCCATACACTGATCGCAGGTACTACACGAGCAGGTAAAAGTAAGATGTTCGAAGTGCTTATTACTCAGGCTATTCATCGTAAAATTCATACTCAGCCTGGTAAGCCTAAAGACTTTGAGGGGCCAGTTGTTTGTCTTGACCCTAAAGGTGATGCGAGCCTAATGACAAGAATGTACATCGAGGCCAAGCGAGCTGGTCGTAAGTTTTATATATTCCACCTAGGCTTCCCTTCAATCAGCTGTAGATACAATGCTATTGCAGGTAGCTTTGCACGTTTTACAGAAGTTGCGAGTCGAAGTACCGATCAGTTATCGTCAAGTGGTAGCGGTGCAGCATTTAAAGATTTCGCATGGCGTTTTGTAAATATCATCTCTAATGCAGAGATCGCAATGGGAATAAAACCTACCTTTGAATCCATTCAAGAGTACATTCTTAATATCGAGCCTTTGTTCTGTATGTATGCAGAAAGCTATCTGGATAATACAGAGGACCCATCATGGCTTGACGAAATTGAAGATCTAGAGAAAAGGACAAAAAAACTACCTCGTAATTTTGATGGGCGAAACATACGTACTTATGCGCTTCATGTTTATTTGACGGAGAAAAAGGTTTTTGACCCTGTAGTACGTGGTTTGATGTCCGCTGTGGCATATGAAAAAGGCTATTTTGATAAAATCACGGCAAGCTTTCTGCCATTACTTGAAAAACTCACTACCGGTGAAATCAGTGATCTACTCTCACCAAAAGAAGACCCTAATGATAAACGTCCGATCCTTGATTGGATGAAAGTTGCTAGGCAAAACGCTGTTGTTTATTGTGGTTTCGATGCGATGTCTGACCAAGTTGTTTCCGATACAGTAGGTGGGAACATGATTTCAGATTTGGTTAGTACCAGTGGTTACATTTACAAGAACGGTATGGCTGAGGGTTTTGGTGCGTTAAGTGAAGAAGATAAAAAACCAATTTTTCAATTATTTATAGATGAGGGAGCAGAATTAGCCTCAGAGCGAATAATCCCGATGTTAAATAAAGCAGGCGGCGCTGGTATCTCACTAACTATGGCAATGCAAGCTAGGGCTGACATGCCAATGAAGACCGGCTCTACGGATATGGCGAATGTTATTTACTCTAACTTTAATACGCTAATCATGTTACGAGTGAAGACGCGTGAGACTGCAGAGTTATTAACAGACCAATTGGGAGAAGTTTACATACACAGTCTTATGCGGATGTCAGGTGCGAATGATTCCTCCGATGTAGATAACAAGATCCACTTTACGTCAGGTAGTCAGGATAGGCAGTCTTCTGAAAAGGTTCCGTTACTAACACCGGACAACATTATTAACCAACCTAAAGGGCAAGCCTTCGCACTAGTTGATGGAGCGACATTGTACCATATCCGTATTCCGTTACTTAAAGATGAACCTCATGAGTTACCACCATCGTTAGCGAAATTGCGAAGTCTAATGGCTGACCGTTACAAAACGGGTGAAGGCTGGTGGAAAACGTCAGAGTTCACACAAGATACACTTCTTGATGAACGTATGCCTGAGAGTTCGAATGATGACTTTGATAGTAGTATCGTCTCGCATAATCCAGATGAAAATTTGGATAGGGATGGTGAGTATGAATCATTGATTGAAAATATAAGTAACGGGGAGTGATTAAGAATATGGATAACAAAATTGACATTATTGACACCGTAAATTCAAAGGAAATAACTATGAGCAGCGAAAGTAACTTGATTAACAACAGCAGTTTGAATGTAAGTGGTACGGAAATCGAGGCCGCGGTTGTAGTGGGTAGCGGTAGTAATTCAAATGTAGGGGTAGATCATCCGTTTAAAGGATTCTCAAGTCAACTTATCGGTACCATTGCAGATGCAGAAATTGCAATGGGGAGCACGCCGACATCAAAGTCTATCGCAAATCATGTTGCTAACATTGAGCCATTATTTTGTGCTTATGCAGAGTTCTGCTTGAATAAGGAGTTTGGTAAAGAATGGCAAGCTGACTTTGAAGCCACTAAAGACGACATTGGAACAATACCGCGGAGCTTTAGTGATAGAACTGAGCACACAATCGCGCTTTATACGTTCTTAAGTTCCCGTGCCCAGGCAGACCTAATGCTCAAAGACTTACTGAATATAATGGCGTATGACCAGAGTTATTTAAACCAAATTACTTCAGTGCTTACAGCTAAGTCATATGATTCATTAATTGAAAGTTTAAATTTAGTGGGCGAGTGATATGGCGAACGATGCAGTTACAGACAAACGGCTAACTATCATTGATTTCATCACGCAGTCAATACTTGTGCTTATGTTTAGTCTGATGATGAGCATCATCATTGAATGGTGTGGCATGGCTTACTATTGGGACCACAGTAGTAGTCACGCCCTGCAAACACTTGAAGGGGATTTGGGTTACATCAATGATGACTTTACAGAGGAAAATATACTTGGGTATAGGCCAATAGATATTATTGATTATTTTTACTCGACATTTCATCAACCGAATGAGGATGGCAGTCCGTCGTTAGTAACTCGCTTTGTCCAAACGGTCACTCAATCTGACTACGATGGCGGCCTACTTGGGTCACTTACAAACTCAACGGGAGTGGGTGTAAAAGAATATATATTGGCTGCATTGTATGTGATGTTGTCGTTTGTGTTGAGACTGGCTATTTTGACGTTAAGTATTCCACTTGTACTTGTGGTGGTCACAGTTGGTCTTGTCGATGGATTGGTGTTTCGAGATTTAAGACGATGGCAGAACGGCCAGGAGAGTGCGTTTAAATACCACTATGGCAAGAAAATGCTTTTGCCGAGTTTATTTTTTAGTTGGTTTTTATATCTCAGCATCCCCTTTTCGATCAATCCGTCATTTGTTATTGTGCCGATGGCAATAATTAGCGCTTACATTGCAAGGGAGACTGCCCACTGGTTTAAGAAGTACTTGTAGGACGTACACCCCTACACTTTTTATGCCCACCAGCTGCCGCCTAGGGGTGTTAAAACGCCTTTGCGTGGCACGGCGTAGGTAGTTATGTTTATAAAAATGTTAGTAGGTGGAGTAAATGAGGCAAGCGGGGCTTACAGGTCAAGCTATATTAATACAGTTTTGAACTGTGAGATAGTTTGGATGCCAAATGTAATTAGGAACGGGATATATGAAGACGTTAACTGAAGTGCTAAGCCCGATGCTTGAAGCTGATATCCAATTGGCGTCAAGTAATGTAAGACGGGCAATGCGCTCGCACTCCATGAGTTGCAACCCTAAAATGTTGTCGCGATCGGAAAGTAAACTGAGAAAGCTTAAGCAATCTAAGTGGGGGGCGGAGGCATTATTTTCTGAGTTTGATGCAGTTGATCATACACGTACAGAGATGTTAGCTAAATTTGAAATGTATTCTAGTGACTTTGAACGCGCTAACAAGTATCTATGTGGCTTGAGCCCGTACATACTAAGTACGCGCTTTCCTGATTAGTTTCAACACGAGGTATTATAAAATCAAAGGCAGGGTCTTAATAACGAATTGAAATCAACAATCGCCCCATTGGGATTGTTGACCATACAATCATCACAATGAGAACCGTGACGTCGTCACACTATTCTTTTCACGCCATTACTTGATACCAAATTCTCGCTACTATTAGGGGTGTGATGTGGTTAAGCACTCCCACCCAATAATTATAAAGTAATGCATGATTGGTTGTGAGGGGGTGGCGCCGCATTTTGTTAGTAGCAATGATTGAGAGTGGTTCTTTAGCCAAGTGAATAGCCATTGCGAATGACAGGTAGATAAAGTATAGTTTGATTGTCAAAGGGGCGTTCGTGACATTAAATAACCCCTCACTTCTAAGTTACCTATAATACCCAAATGCGCTAACCACCAGCAACACCAATCAAATCCTATTATCAATCACAGCTATGCGTTGTGCTTTACCGTGCCTATTGGCATGTTGAACACTGCTTATAGCTGTACTTGATGACTTTCATCAATATCGTGTGGAGATAGGTTTAAATCCATAACGTCAATTATGACGACCTTACATATCAAACTTCCTAAAGGATACTTACAATGAACTTTACAGACCAACAAAAGAACAAAATGCTATTAGCATCACCAGCGGCCTTTCTTACTAATGAGTTACCAGAAGACTTTGTAAGTTTAACCGAAGATAAGCAAGCAGCTTTTTTATCTGAAAACGCCTGGGTGCCACCTGAAGACGAAGACACTTCGAATGTGTTTCAAATAATTGAAGATCATGCGATGTCAGTCCAGCGGTTGACCACTGATATTACCGATGGTAGCAATATGGATAGCAACGACCGTTTCTTTATAGTTAGACTTATTATTACTAATGGCGAAAATGAAGAGCGTTCTATAACTCTGCATAATTGCGACAGTAAAGAAGATGCCGTTAAGCTTGCTATGGCAGATAATACTCGTGATAAACTTGAATTTCCCAAGGAAGATAAGGGGTATGCATTGGACTGTACTGGTGATATAGCATTATCGTTATATTCTGTTAAGGAAGTACCTCATTTGGATGCCGCAATTTTACGTAAATACATCTAACTAGTTAGTCTTAAAGCTGACATACCTTAATCTTGCTGGTGGCTTTATGCCTTCAGCAAGATTAAACCCACCACCAGCAATGGTAATTAAACTAATCATCAATCACAGCTATGAATTGTGCCTTACTGTATCTAATTGGCTTTTTAATCACTGCTTATATCTGTACTTGATGACTACCATCAATATTGAGTGGAACTTAGGTTTAAATCCACAACGTCAATTACGGCGACCTTCTTGCAAACCATCCAAAAGGATCTCTACTAAATGAACAAACACTACTTACTAACTGAAGTATTACTTTGGGCACCTTCCATTGCAGGTAAAGACGATAACGTTGAATTAAAGGTTGTAGGGCTGTTAAAGGGCCGAATTGAATCTATCTATCAATCTTGTCAAAGTTCGGATGTAGATGTCACGATTGTTAGTGCTGCTAGTGCTACATACAAAACGGCACTTATATTAGCCCCTGATGTTAGCTGTAAGCGATTCAGTGATAATCAACAGGTTAGTTACAGCCTGTATCAACCAAAGGTTATACTTAAATCGAAAGTAATTGAAGCGATCGATGTTGAGTTGAATATTGAACGGTACGTATATGAACTAGCGGCTAGTCTTAATGATAAACGAAAGCCTGTTGACCTGATACTTTTTGATGCAGCCCCGACCATTGAAACAGCACTAAATGTTAATTTGAATATTGCATTTCCATTTGGTAATAACACTAATAGTGACTTAACTCTTCTCGAACATATTGGTATTAGCATGACGACCCAAGATTGTGAGATGATCCCACGAGTTATTGAACAACGCCGAGGGATCTCTTCTAACTATGGTGATAAGTTAATAACCTTGGTTCGGCTTAAAAATGGATCTTTGTATTGGCTTTTAACCCATGACGATCTCAATCGACATTACCTGTGCTCAGCTTTAACAACTCACTTAGAACAAAAGTTTCTCAGTTTTGCGCAACAAGAAGTAAGGGAAGCTGAAAACCTACTAAAATGCGCTGTGCTACAGCAAAAGGGGAAGGTTGCAGCCGAGTGGCTGGAAATGGCCTAGCTCGTTGTAGTTCATGTTACTTAAGGACGTTTTTGTAAACTGCCATACGTGCTTACTATATGTACTAGGCTTTCATCTAAACCAATTAATATAATTGCTTATCCACCAGCGTAAGAGCTGGTGGATAACATATATCAGTTTAGTTTGTTATCTTAATTAAACTGAAAGCGTATACCCCTGATTTCTGGTGTAAGCAAAGTAGACTTAGTGTTTCGGTTAACGTAAACCCTCAGGTTAATAGTAGTTTTGCTTTTATTGATATTCATTTTGAAAGAAGATATAGTTTCATCGTCAAAGGGACAAGTTACGACGTTAAAAACCCCTCACTTCCAAGATTAAATCATTAATGCGGCCACCAGCATTAACACCCTAAATATTATTATCAATAACAGCTATGCGTTGTGTGTTGTCGTGCCTACTAGCATTTCGAGTCACTGCTTATACCTGTTATTTGATGCTTGCATCAATATCGAGTGGACCCAGGTTTAAATCCACTAAGTCATTTGTGACGACCTTACTACCAACTATCTTAATTGAAAGCTTTTACGCAACAGTAAAGTGAAATAGATACATAGTTATCTGAAACAACAATGTCGAATTATCGATTGTACTTACAACCATCCCGCTAGGAAATTCAATATGCTAATAAGCGAACTGAAAACACCAATGACAGTAGAAATGCTTTTAGAAGTAACATCGAGTCAATTGAGTCTGTATGGCCAAAAACTACTTGTCACCAAACCTGAGTTAGATTTTGTTAAGCTCGGTGTGGAATTATTTGTGGGTGACAAAACATTATTATGTTGTATGTCGAACCAAGAAATGGCTGATGATGAACTAACACTTAATCATTTACATGAGTTATTGCAGTCATTACCAGCGAATGAGTTGATAACTGCTACAAATAATATGAACGAATCTTTTCGTGTCGGTTTTGAAGGGGACGAAAAGTTTGTAGAAGTGATTAGTTACGCGGATATAAAAAAATCAAAACAAACAAAGAGGGAGGTAATGGTTACCGACATCTTACTTGCATTCAAAGCTAATGGCACGAAGGTATATGGTGACACTTTTTTTGCTTTGGCTTTTAAAAGTGAATCTGAACTTATAGAGATATGTCATGAGTTGCATATTGGTGTGAGCTAACGAACGTAAGTTATCTGTACAGTGGTTATCACTCAACTAAAATATTTACGCGCTGGTGGCTAATCTTGTCAGCAAAGTAAACCTTCCAATAAAACTGCGTTACTTACTTCTACGGAACGCTATGAAACAAGAAACTATTGATGCGATCACCTATGCAAAGGATGTAGTCACTACCATGTTAATAACAAATCACTCATGTGGTTGGTTGGATGGCGGTTGTTACACTTTAGCTAAGGCTATCACAGAGGGTTTCCCAGATACGCTTTTGTATCATGTATCAAGGGATGTCGAATATCGCGATCACGCTGTGGTATACATACCTTCACTAGATATGTATTACGATGCCGATGGCGTACAAACCGAAACTGAATTAATGAATAAGATGCGAGATGTTGAAATGACAAATGTAACCGTTTGCGTTCCCTTTCTCGATATTGAAGCCTTTGTTAAATCAGAGGGCGTTTACATATTTGAGGATGTTAAGCGACAGCTTGTGCTCGAAATGCATGGCCACAACTTATAACACCTTTCAAATTATTCATGATTCATCTAAACCACCCCAATTACACTTCTTAATACAAGTGACCGAGTCTAGTTAACTAGAAGCACAAACCAGGCAATTAGCCCAATCCGTTAATAACGTCTCTACAGGCGCCATTTAGCATATCCAATCAGATATTAAGGAAGACAACATGTCTACATTATCTAACGTACTAACCCCGATGCTTCAAATTGAAATTTTAGCAGCGAAAAGTAAAGTTGACAAAGCAATGCGTTCTCATTCGGTGAAGCGAAATCATAGTTTGCTATCACGAGCCGAAAGCAATCTCAGAAAGCTAAAGCGGTTGAAATGGAATGCAGTAGATCTCTTTACTGAATTCGATTCTGTTAAACATACGCGTACCGAGATGCTGGATAAATTTGCAATCTATGCGAGTGACTTTCATAGTGCAAATGAGTTTCTATGTAATTTAGAGCCACATGTCGTGAGCACGCGCTATTAGATTGGTACGAGTTTAACTCGGTACCATCTAATGAAAACAATGATCACAATGGATAATTCTATACCTATCTAATCAAAGGGCACCCAATATGGAGTGCCCACAACAACCATCCAATTAGGAATGACCAATGAACAATCAAACAAATACTTCAACAAAATACAAATGCGACAACTGCAGTATTGCTCGTGACACCGGTGATTTTGCCGATGTCTCCGATGCTGATATTCGTTTTAGTGTTGGTAGTCCATTTACTGATAAAGAATGCCCTGACTGTGGAGCGCTTGCGTACCCAGTGACTGTTATTGAAACAGCTGAGCATTTTAAAAGTGAAGCGACTGCAATGCTTGAACAACTTGCCGAACTTGCTAGTAATGCATTAATTGAAGCTGGTAATACAGCTGAAGAAAGTCAATTAGTAGCATTCCACATAGCTACTAAGCAGTTAGAGAAGGTAATTAATGGTGTTGAGGATAGCGATTTAATCAACAACGAACCTAAAGTGAATAACGATACCTTTCTAAACGCAATTTTAACCAATGCACATGAAGATTGTGGCGGTTTCCAACCAAACTTTGTCACTGTTTTAGATAAAAGTAACTGGCATGAGTTTAAAGAAAATGGCGACCATCCAGACCTCGAATTTGAATTGCGCACCAGTGAAGTCACTGACACTGATTGCATCAGCATTAATGTCCACTTAGTTTTTTACTGGGGGGGTCAGATGTTTCTTAATTTTGGTTCTAACGAAGGTGATGAATTCATTCCTGGTCACGTATTAAATATTCACGATTTGATTACACCGTCACTTACTGGTGAAGAACTAAAATCACTATTTGTCAGTGCTTATAGCGATAATGTTGATGCGATTCAAACTGCAGATAATAATTACGCTGATACACACAGTAGCGATATAACCAGTGCTCTTGAAGAGCTGGCTGGTATTCTTGGCCAAACTCCGGAGTGATTTTCACTTTGGCATAGCTAACCAACACGATAGATAGTGATTAATCAAATCTACGCCTGGGGAACTGGGCGCATCATTAATGGGAATGAACTTCCCAAAACAAACAACAACCATCCAATTAGGATCATCAATTATGAGCAAGACCGTTAAAACGAAAAAAGGAGCGTTAAAGCTTCGATTAGGAACGTTAGATCAAAACTACACTATCACGAGTGAAGAATTTGTTGATGTTGACGATCTAGCAGATGCCAAACGTAAATGGATGGCGTTTACAGATGAGCAAGAATTCGGCCGATATACTCTCGGTGGTGACGTTTTCGATAGTAACGATGAGGTGATAGGTATATTTTCACCGAACGGACGTCTGTGTGAACCATCAGATAAAGGTGATGAATATTATAAACGTTTATCTTCAGGCGTAGAAATAGTAGATTTTAAATTTACATAAATAAACATTAGTACTTATCCACCAGCTTTCGAGCTGGTGGGTATCTGCTTAATTACCTCGGCATCATCCTTTCCAGTTATCGTTACAATATAGTTATCCTTGTTAGTCCTTTTTTACATTTCTTATAGTGTGACGACGTCACGCATTCTTTATACTCGGCATATTCTGGCGCCACAATCACTTCGAAATTGCCGATATACAATGAATACGGTAATCACAAAATACCCACAATCAGTATCATAGGCAAAACCTGAAATATTACGATAAGCTATCGCCGACGAGGCAGGGCATTTGTTGAAATTAATACTAGTTAAAGTTATAGTTTCTATGTCAAAGGGGTTCTAGACATTAAATAAGCCCCTCGCTTCCAAATCAATGAATACCTTAAGTGCATCCTATCAGCACTTATCTCCTCAAAACACTTATTCAGAAAATAGTTATGCGCTGTGCTTTATCGTACCTATCTATATGTCTATGCACTGCTTATACCTGTTATTTGATGCTCGCATCAATATCAAGTGGAGCCCAGGTTTAAATCCACTACGTCAGTTATGACGACCTCACTTTCAATTATCCTAATGGAACACCACATGAACAATCACAAAAATGTTGAATATAAATGTCCTAATTGCAAATACACAAATTATGGCATTGCATTTAGACCCGTGTCGAATATTCACGAACGGCTTGACGCTGGTGATGTGTATACCGATAAAGAATGTCCGCGTTGCCGATGTTTGTCATATCCAATTACGGCAATTGAAACGGCTGATAACTTTAAACAGCAAGCAACAGATCTTCTTAAAACACTAACAGCACTTGCCAATGAAAGTCTGGTAAGCGATGTTCCGACAGCAGGTGAATGTCAATTGACCGGTTTACGTGTAGCAATGCAAGAAGTAGGGACCTTAATATCAGGTGTTGTGGATAGCGATATCACAACAGTCATTCCTAAGTTGAATATCAACACCTCGTTAGGTGCAGTGTTTGCATATCACGATATATTAGGGATTGGCAGGTTCTCTTCTGAGTTTGAAAGCGCTGTTGAGAACACCGGTTGGGAAATATTTAGTGAGTCAGGCATTTATTCTGAAGTTAAATGTAACCTACAACGTGATATTGATTCAATAAATCTGGTGAAGTCTATGTCTATAAACTTGGTCTTTGATTGGGATACACCAAAACTGTGCTTAGAGTTTCACGCCAAATTGGATGATGAAGTTATTGGTTTTCACACTAGCATTATCAATCATGTGTCAGCAAAAAACGAAGGTTCACTTATATTTAATGATGATCTGAAAACACTGATGGTCGACGCGTATAGTGAAGATATCAGTAAGATCGGGGTTGAATCAAAAGCGTTAAATGAGGATGTTGTTAGCGCTATTGAACGAATAGCCACTATCTTGACTTGAACCAGTAACTAGTCTTAAAGACAAACTGCAAGCTAGTAGCGCTGCTTAACCTTTAAGACTGCCCATTTTTTAAATGTATTAACCATGGCAATCATGCCACTTCAAACCGCCTCATAGGCAAGGAATTTCAATGAACATTAAATTTGAAACCAAAGCAATTGCACAACAGTGCGTAGACAATGTAAAAAGCATCATGGCAGCAATTGAAACTAGCTATCAAGTACCTTATTCAAAGGAACTGTCGGCTAGTTGTGTGTCTTTTGGGAATGAGCCAATTATGTGGTCATCAATCGAATATTCTGAGTATAGCGAAACGGCCAAGCTCAGACTGGATGTGAAAAGTAAATTTGCAGAACAGATAATTGGTCTCACGTTGAACCAACTTGATTCTGATATAAAAGGAATTCGCGTAGAGAAGGGTGACCATGTTGCCAATACTCACATGAATTTATATAAAAAGGTGCTTAATGAATATTTCGGTACCAATGATGAACTACAGTTCGATTTTGATAACCTCTGTTCCAGCAAGAAGATGTTCATCAAATTTAATATTGTAGATATCAACCCAGAGCTGATAAGCGCGATTAGTTTAACGCTTAAAAATACAACCTTTAAACCTCGAGGCAAAAAGAAGTCATACACATTATGAGTACGAGTTCTTTAACGCTTTAACGCTAGGAGGTTAGGCACTTCATTAATTGGATGCTTAATCTCTCTGGTGTACGAACACTCAATCACTAGGAAACTAGTGGTTGAGTATTCATGTTTGAAAAGCGATCACGTTATTGCTATTCATTTTGGTAAAAGCTATAGTTTCAACGTCAAAGGGATAGGTAACGACGTAAAAAAGCCCTCACTTCCACGTTTTACACCATTTAGTGCAACCACCAGCATTAACACTCAACAGTATTATTATCAATAACAGCTATGCGTTGTGAGTTGTCATACCTATTGGCATGTCGAGTCACTGCTTATAGCTGTTATTTGATGCTCGCATCAATATCGAGTGGAGCCCAGGTTTAAATCCACTACGTCAATTATGACGACCTTACTTTCAATCATCCAAACAGGATCACAACATGTCTAAAATAAAATTGTGCACATCACAAATAGTAAATTTAATAACGTTACTTAAAAACGCAAGTAACTTCGAAGATGGCAATTCCTTAATTGCTATCGACACTGAAGTTAACGTTGAATCACTGTCAAAAGTAGATCAGTTGAAACGAGTCATCAACAATATGTGTTTCGACGGAAGAATAAACAAAGACGCGTTTATAATGATGTTGAACGAACACACCAACTGGTGTTCAACTTATTGCATCATCCCATTTGGCCACTGCGATGAGCCCATTGAGTTCTTTGAGTTAGAACATGACGCTATTGGGTGGTCTTCCGACTACAACGATAGTATCGCAAAGACGTACTACGGCGATGATAAGGATAGCTACGCTGTTGACCCAGACGCTGTAAAGTGGGTAGTCTATTCGGTTTCTGAAGCATTCACTGAGGAACGTTTCAGTGTCCATAAATACGGTTCTACTCCATATCTCTATGAGAAACGTCTAAATGACGCAATCAACAAAGAGTAGGAACATCTAAACCTCTTAGTTGCTGATAGTGATTTTTGGGGCAGTGAGGTCGACGTGACTTTGTCGAATGAGATTGTCGTTGATATAAGCATGCTGGTGGGTTTTAGTATTGCTGAAGACGATGAATGGTGTAGATCTATTGAAAAAGCTACACCAGAAGAGATTTGCAAGTACAACTTATCTCGTTTGGAGAAACTAAAAAAAGAAACCATTCCATTTTAGGGGTGACACAAAGAAATTGAAGCCGATTTGGTAACAACTACTTACTAAAATAACCCAATCACCTTGTGTGCATCAATCGATGTACACAAGGTATTACTCAGTTCCAAATAGGAGTCGCCCTCAAAATAATCAATAGGATAAGCCATGAAAAACACAAATAAGTACCAATGTGATAACTGTAATTATACTGATTATGGTATCGCCTTTAGATAAGTATTATGGACAACTCCGACTAATATCGACGAACAAACTTACCAGTTCTTGATATCAGTGCAGGTTAACGCTATAGTTTCAACGTCAAAGGGATAGGTAACGACGTAAAAAAGCCCTCACTTCCACGTTTTACACCATTTAGTGCAACCACCAGCATTAACACTCAACAGTATTATTATCAATAACAGCTATGCGTTGTGCGTTGTCATACCTATTGGTATGTCGAGTCACTGCTTATACCTGTTATTTGATGCTTGCATCAATATCGAGCGGAGCCCAGGTTTAAATCCGCAACGTCACTTATGACGACCTTACTTCCAATACTCCTAATGGGAACACTATGACAAATTCAACACCAGCAAAAATAGCTACAACATCACCTACTGCAACTAATGCAACTAAGAACACTCTTGCAAAGACGGACAACTTTATTGTTAAAGATGGTTTTGGTGACTCGGGTCGACTACATGTAACCGTTAAAGGAATGGGGGTTGTTACGATAAACAGAACTCATGAAGGTTTAATTGTCGATGTAAATAGATACGGCGATGATGACACTATAGGTTCACTGTGTTTCGATAGTTCCGATTTTAGTGAACGCTATATCGAAGAGCTAGAGAGCATGATCAAATCGTTTGATAAAAACATCGATGTTTCAGTTTCTTTCCTTGATCTTGCTTGGGAGAAAGGTCTCGAACTAACAAGTGCTGTACAGAAATACTTCTCGGATTGTTGCTTTGATGTCTTAACGCTTAAAGGCCTCAAAGGTAATCGAAGTGATTATCAGGGAGACGTAGCAAACCTTAAACGCCCTTACATTGCAATCACTCCGGAAGCCAATAGCGATTTAACTAATGGTAAATACGACTACTACCAGACTAACACTGGCAAAGTGGTTACGTTTGGCGATGGACTTGTTCTCATCCCTTTAAAAGACATGTTTGCAATTGAAATCCTGGCAAACCAATAACAGCTAATCAACAACACTCCCAGTGGGAGCAACCTACCACCAACCCGTGCTTTCGCACATAAGCCCATTCCTAATGGGCTTTACATTCAAAAAATTAAGGTATTTAAATGAAAACTACCGAACTAGACATTTATGGTATTGTGATCACCGACTTAGGCGGTGAAAACGGCTCAACCGGTGCTGCTATCTCTTCTGACATGAAGGATACTACTTGTGTTGAAGGCGATGATGACTATGAAGATACTGTTGCGTTTAATATAGCAGTAGATGGTGTTGAATCATTAATCCTTGCGCATTACTGCGCAGGAATTGATGTAACAGCACCTGCGTATAAAGAGGGCGTTGATGCTTCTTACCAAGCACTTGGCCAAAACCTTTGCTAATAACGTTCAATTACAGAACTAACTACAACCAACCCGTGCATTCGCACTTAAGCCCGTTATCAATAAGGGCTTTACATCCAAAACTTTGAGGTATTTATAATGGATACAGTTGAACTTGGCATTTTAGGGATCGTAATTTTTGATTCTACAAATGCAACAATTCACTCCGATATGAAAATGAACTCTGGTAACGGCAGCGCTGAAGTATTTAACGCAGCTGCTGGTGGACTTGAACAGTTAATACTGGCACATTACTGCGCTGGTATCGACGTAACGCTCCCTGTATACATAGAGGGCATCGAAACAGCTTACTCAACCTTGGGTAACACCCTTTAACATAGGAGACTTAGATGTCTACTTTAGAAATAAAAATAGATGGTTTCCCATCAGGGGCAACACGAACCAATGAAGAAAACCAAGAACTTGCCCGTAAGGTAAGCGAAGCTATTTCATCTGCATTAGGTGTTGAACTTTCAGTGCATGATGCTGATAGCTATGAAGATGGTAATGGCCACAAGATCAATGTTGATCTCAGCCTTACCGCACTTAATTATGAGGTTAAAGTTAAATTTGGTACCGGAGATTTTGAACGCGAGTTTAGTTTTTCAGGTTGGGATATTAACTCTGCAGATGCTTTTGATGTGATTGCAAACTCAGGTTGTTACAACGATACAGGCGGTGGTTGGCGAGATACCTACAGGCGTTTATTTTCGCCCATGGCCGCTGAATATTTGCGTGATCCTAAATATATGGAGCAAAGAGCGGAATACCCGCACTTTAGCTTTGAACCTGTGTTTAAAGACAAACAACCCGAAAAACGTTAGAAGAAATAATACCAACCTCAATGAGTATATTCACTCTCATATCCCAAAAAGACGATGTAAGTTAGGTTAACTGATAACATCATCATAACCACTTGAGCGCATAGCTTAAGTGGTTAACCAACTGTACTTCTGCTGGTGGCCTAAACAGGGTGGCCAAGCTAATGAAACCATCCAACAACTATCCAATTAGGATTCAGGTATCAACATGATAAAGAAAATATCAATTGTACTGTTCAAGAATAAAACATTAGAAAGCGCTAAAACTGTTGACGTAGATAACGTGGACGTTATTAGCCGCCGACTAAGTCAAATTCAGTATGACGGCTTTGATGAATGCCTTATTGTCTACGACGCAATTGCAACCTGGTCTGTTACATTTCCTCTAACTCAGATTGAAATAGAACGACTCGCGAAAAAGCTATTCCGCAATCTATAGATCCCTGACACATCTCAACGTTAAGGAATTAGAATTATGTGGAAAAAGTTAGATAAATCGCGTTATGAACATCAAGGGAACGGTGCCTTTATAGCAAACTTTAGGTTTATGGGTGATAGCTCATACTATGTCTACGTGAACTTTAAAACATACGCGTCTCTTGGTGCAGATTTCAAAAGCTTCGAAAAGCTAAGGGATGCCAAAACATTCGGTGATTCCATTGAAACGAGTGGCCTAGTTGCTGCTTGAACATTAAATAAGAACAACCGGTACCAGAGAATTATGGTGCTGCAATCAAATTGGCAATTAAGCCTATACAAACCGCCCAATAGGGCAAAGGAAGTCATATGCAATTTGTATCAATCAATCTAAGTGGTCGCACTACAACGGATCTAAAAGTTGCTTTAACTGAAGTTATCGCACGGATTGAGCAAGGTTTTCAAGCTGAATTCCATGTCTACGAATCAGGAAGTTTCAATTACGAGATGTCTGGTGAAAAGGGTCAGTTTTTGGCAACTAATGAGGAGGGTGATGTTATATATCTAACTCGTGCTGAATTAACTAGTATGGCCGACCTTTACAGTGAAAAGTCAGGTAACGACATCGTTATGGGTCCTCATGTTCTCCATGATGACGCCGCATCATACGAAGATGAATTGCGCAATAAGATTTACCACTTCGCAATTAAGCAAGGCTTTAAGTTAGAAGAAGTCTAATCATTCTGGTTTTACATTTAAAACCAATAGGTGAAGAACAATAAGCGATACCAGAATTCGGGTTCCGCTTTTCAATTGGCAATTATGCCCATTCAAACCGCCCAGTAGGGCAATGTAAAGGAACAAGTCAATATGACTATTGTAAAATTAACAGACTTTTCAGATGAAGTAATCTTAGGAGAAATTGGTTGTGGTCGATATTCCAAAGTGGAAGTGATGAAAGCAATCACAGTAATAAAAAAAACCAAAGTTAAGTTCAACCACAAAACAGGCGTTTCAACTGACATTGATGGGTTTGTTTCGCGCTACAATAATTATGTGCCAGAACCGATAGAAGACACCTTATGGAATGAGTTCAAGCCATTGATAATGAATTATTGCGGTATCATGAAAAGTCGTGGGTTAGCCGCATAGAAAATAGAGAGTGTTATAAATTTAGTAACCCTCTATGAATGTTAGTATTGAAATCACCACCAGCTATTTTGTAGCTGGTGGTTTTTTTTGCCTTATGTTCTATTTCAGCAAAATACATCAGGGACATCACGCCACCTGCTGTGCGGATGTTTAAGTTGCAGTGGTCTAACATTCTCACACTTTGGAACCGCACCTTTGGCGCCTAAAAACATTGTATTCTTGCCAAACCGTGCGTTGATCAAATCAAACACCTGCATTTTACGCTCATCTTCCGGTGGTGCGAACAGGTCTGACTGTTTTACATCAATACTCTTTAAATCTGTAGCGGATACATTAATGCGATAAATCGGTACCCAGTTACCGGAATGCGGTAACAAATCATTTATTGTATCGTTAAGCATGACCAAAACTGCAGATGTATCACTCGTGGGGTACGCAAGCTTAATCTTAATCGATTTTGAGTATGGCTGGTGATCATATGATGAGGTACTGCATGAGAAGATGATGCACTTAATTATTGAGTGTTGAGCCCTCACTTTTTGGCAAACGATGTGGATATGATGGGCGAGAGCCTGATGAACATCTGTCTTATTATGTAATCGTTCCTTATAACTCTTAGAGCTGCCGATGACAATTTTCGAGTTAGGGTGACCTGGATTTTTCCAATTAAGTACTTTTCTGCCATTCAATTCAGAAATTACATCAACGATATTTTTTCCAAATAACTTCTTCATTTGCGTGGGATCAGCATGCTTGAGGTCTATTGCTTTAGTCATGCCTTGGGCCACCAGCGTTTTATTCATGCTTCTTCCAATTCCCCAAATGGAACCAATTGGCATTTTTTTTAGAATTTCATCCATTTCATCCATAGAATCAATGACACATAATCCGTTATAGCCAGTTAAAGATTTCGATGCCCACGAGCAAGCCTTTGCCAAAGTACAATTTAAACTTGCAGCTGCGCTCACTGCTGTGCGAGTTAACTTGTACACCTGAGACCGCATTTCGCGTAAGTAGTCAATAGGAACCACATTCGATGGTACCAGCGCAAACACTTCATCAATCGAATAACTTGAGCAATCATCAAAATAATCCATGATTATTGATTGGAACTGATTCGAGTGATGTCCAAATAGGTTGAAATTGGCTTCGACTACCAACACATCATGTCGAGAAATTATCTCTTTTTGTTTAAATACAGGTTCAAACTTCTTCATACCACACTGATCTGTTGCCAATCTATTAGCGGCGATAACAATCCCGTTTTCACCGCTTGTTACAACTAACGGCCTACCTCGAAGTTCAGGGTGGAGTATTCCAGCTGAGGTTGCATAAAAACGAGTTCCATCGATTATTGACACTAACCCCATGCGATCACCGGTCGCTTAAATTCAATAGAAGCCGTTGCAACCCCTTCAGCTGACAATGGTCTAATGAGAGGGGATTGCACGCCATCAGCATCATCAAGAGTATTATTAGACAAGTTCAATACCCGACACATAAACTTATTTTCTGAATAGATGACAGCTATGGACCCCTGTTCATAATTTACATCACGACGAACTACCAATAGATCTTCATTCTTTATGCCAAGCCCAGACATTTTGGATCCTCTTGCTCTAGAAATAAAGGCGGCTGCAGGTAATGGGATCAATGCACTGTGCAAACCAAATTGTAAATCATCAGGTATAGCCGGTGTGATGTGATGGTGCTTGATAATTGCCGTCACCGTTCCCAATGTAAGTACCGGCTCAGTGGTATAACAAAGACTCGAAACACGGCGAATGGTCTGTTCTCCGTGTAGTTCAATCAGTACCGAGTCAATTAACTCAGGTTTAAGTGATGAATCAATGACGTACCACTTGACCAATTCAATAGGAGATCGGTCATCTATTTCAGTGTTTTGATAAATGAAAGTAGAGGCGGGGTGGCTAATTATTTCGCCCAAGTCCAATGCGCTTTCAAGGAAAGTAGCCGCGGGATTTTCGAAACCGGTAAACTCATTAGTCAAAACAACCTCTATACTGTATATACATACAGCGGAGCATAGCAGTAGCATTAAGGCATAGCAATAAACTGCAAGTTGATAGCTCGTTACTTACTCAATAGTGATGATGACATGAGAACAACCGGTACCATTTAAAAGAAAGTAATTTCATACATTTGTTCATTTGGGTTGTTTAGTTAGTCGTTGCCGGTAAAGTCTAAAGTCATTTACAGAAGTACTAGATAAATTATGGCTCACAAGAACGACTGTGTTATGGTTTTAGGCACTTAGACGTTGGTATATTTTACACTTCGGTATATATCCATGTTTTTTAGTTGGTTACAACTAGAGAATGTTCCTTAATCGCGGGGGTTTTCGGACCTACAATTCCAACCGTATTCTGTTGAACAGTAAGTTCCCTGTCGGGGGTTAGCGGTTACAGACGAGTGGTTATCTGACAAGCGGAAAGTGTGTTCCCCAATCGAGGGGGTTTTCGGCTGAAATTAAATTAGTGAACCGTAAAGTTCTAATGTTTCCCCACTGGGGGTAATCGGTATTCAGCCTTATCTGTAGGCACTCTAGTATGTTCCCCTATCGCGGGGGTTTAATTATATTTCGTGTAAATTTAAGGCTACTTGCACAAAATAAATAGATGCCGTATATTTATATTGTCAAAGAGGCGCTTGTGACACTAAATAAGTCTCTCACTTCTAAATTCTACACTTAAAGTAATATCCACCAGCATTAATTACCTCATACATGTTCAATCAACAGCTATGCGTTGTGCCTTATCATGCCCAATGATTTAAGAAGCACTGCTTATAGCTGTTATTTGATGATTATCATCAATTAATGAGTGGAACCTAGGTTTTAATCCACTGAGTCAATCTGACTACCTAACTACCAACCATCCAAATAGGATCATCCATGGAACACAAAAATCACAGTGGGATATACCACAAAACATTTTTAGCAACGGGTGTAGTAACAGACCAAAAAATTGGGGGCGATAGCATCCCGTATTATTGGATTGATGCCCCACACTGGCAACCAGATAGCAAAGTTATAACCGAAAAATTTGGTTGGTTAAAATACAGTGCTCATCAAAAGTCTACATCTTATGTAATTGGACATAACATTTACCTCATAAATGAAGACACTAATCGTCACAGCTGCGATTTACCGTCAGGTGTGAAGACATTTCCACATGACAATTACACGTATTGGCGTAACTGTGCAAGGTCATCATTACTTAGATTAGGTGATCACCGATTTCACAATGAACTTGTTCATCACTGGATAAGCTTATTAGATACCGATGAACCTGTACCGACTCATTGGACTAAAGAAATTGAAAAACGTCAAAAGGGTATGGTGGATGAAACTAGAAAGTTTCGATTGGCCATGCACTACTCGCGAGTTCAATATGGGTTGATCACAATGAAGGATCTGCCAATTCAAACGCAGAAATGGTTATTCAGAATTAAAACACTGAAACATCAGGTTAAAGTGCACCCTCACAACAGGCTGCTAATAGAACAGTGTGTTACGGGATATTTTGAAGACGCTATAAAGTTAGTGCACCTATTAATGGATCGTACTGTACTTAAAGATTTGCAAAGTTCGATGAAGTTGGAGGTATACAATGACTTCATTCATTATTATCTAACTGAAGTAGTAACAAACTCAATGGATTTGTCCGTCGATTATGAAGCCTCTTCAATATTCAGTAGAGCGTTTCTAGACGACGAATACACTTATTTCAAACCACAACATAACCTATGCCCACTTAAGCGATTAACACCGCTTTGCAAGCCTGGTCTGTTCCCGAATGTAACTAAACATTTTAGAAAAACAAGTATATATTCCACGTCGCCGCAAGACGACAGAGTCACTGTGCGACTTATTGATTAACGAACAATATTAGTGAAACACAGTTCATTGCAATAAATGTCCGCAAGGTCGTGAGCTGCATCAAAATAACAATCCGCGCATTTAGCGCCACTTCAACCTCAACTAACTTACCCTTTGGGACCACTTCCCAACGGGAGCGGTTTCATTCCAATGCTCACTAGGAGCCACAATGAATTTATTACTTCCAAACCTGGTAATGCCAATCCAATTTGTTTCAATGTTGGATCAATTAATCAAAGAAAAAGAAGACGGCAAATACGTAATTACGTTTAGCAATGAAAAATATTCAAAAAAGGATGGTGGCGTTCAGCCCCATTTAATCGCAGTTGAAAAAGAAAATGGCCACTACAGACTATTAAGTCTGTCAGCGTTCGGGTTCTATGGTGATGAGTACATGCAAGTGACTCACTTTGATTTTGTGAAGAAGTGTGGATTTACTGATAGAGCTTTTTCATTCAATTTTGATGAAGACCCCTTTATCAGTGAGGCCTTGGAATCAAACACTGTTGGACTTGCACAAAAGTATGAATCTAATTGCTTTGATTTACCGGTAGTAAGACAATTGAATTAGACACTGCAGTCAGAACAAATAATCCGTTATCCTGATAATGGGTATGTTTACTAACTAGAGTCATCCACCAGCATTATTTGCTGGTGGATTATTCACAACAAGAAAATCCTCCAGTAATGTCCTTTCCGATTTATGCCCTCTGTAACTTGTCTTGCCTCGATGTCCACACACTAAATGTTACTGTTACGTTTCAATATAATATAATAAACCTATTGCAAGTGGTCGTATTACGACCTAGTATAGATTGTACATACCATTAATGCTCATTGAGCGCGGTTAATCAAACAGGATAGATATGTTAACTATATTAAAAAGATATGCTGTTAAGCATTTAAACAAAGGCGTGGCCAGAGTCTACATTACGAACAAAGCGGGACTCGAGTCTGCAGGTTTGTCTCAAGATGTCACGTATAGTACCCAATACGATCACCACCGAATTACAGCTACCCCGTGTAAAAATGGTAACAACACAATAATGACCACTAGCAGGGGGCTTCTACTAGAGCTGAAGAACACATCAACTGAAAACTCCCTTAAAGACGTGGACTTTGTAACAGTTACGTTTAGTAAGGATGGCGTTGTCATCACTCTTAGCCATAGCGATAAACAAAAGCTTGAACGTGAACAGTCACTCAAGCAGGCATTATGTGGCGAGCGACCGCTACGTAAAGCATCGATCTTATCCGGTACCGGTGCTTTATCTTACCAGTTGAAAACAGGTTTAGAGTCTGCAGGTGTAAATGTACAAATGTCATTTGCAATTGATGCATGCGATAAGGCCATGTCAGTGAACATTGAAGCGAATCCTATTTGGGACGGCGCCACAGATGATGCGCTTGTAGTTGTCGATCAGTTAGAGAACCTTGATATTAATATGCTGCGTCCCGCTGACATAATTGAGATCGGTTACACCTGCATTGGGATGAGCACTCTGTGCGTAAGTCAAAATAGAGACACCAATCATCCTGTCGTAGGGTTACTATATATCAAGCTATTGGCCGCATTATACAAAATGAACCCGTCAGTTGTAATTTTCGAAAACGCACCGTTCTTCATTAATTCAGACACACTTAAGATCATTAAATCAGAGATGAAAGGTTATCGCTTCGAAGAAGCCGTATTCAATGCCTATGATTTCGGCGAAATCGAACCACGTAAACGCTCTTGTGTGATTGCGATCAGCGATGGTCTACCAGAACTTCAATTAAACAATTTAACGCCACCAGCGATAACGAGAAGGCCAAAGCTAGGTGATTATCTTGAAGATATACCACTGGACTCTCCAACATGGCGCCGAATGGATCATATCAAGAAGAAAGAGCGTCAGGATTCATTAAATTTTAAGAATGCTGTCTTCGTGCCAACAGATACAAAGATCGGCACCCTAATTGCTTCATACGGCGCACCGAAAGTAGGGTCGCCTTTTATTCAGCATCCAACCAACGTGGATTTACAAAGGCAGTTAACACCGGTTGAGTTCGGCCGAATCAGACAATTGCCACAGGCAGTTAATGATCTGGTAATGAAAATTGCAGATGGTAGGCATCCACTTGTGAGTAAGCGCGGTTCCCATAGTGCTGCTTACCGGTTAATGGGAAATGGCGTTTCCAAATGGGTTTGGCTAGCGATAGGTAATTTCCTAGGTAATTACTTATTGAGAGATGTGAAGCCACGGTGTGAAAAGATTGTTGTTGCCGCGTAAGCCTCATGCTTGATATGGCCTTGGTAAGGTACAGATTATTAGGGACCATGATGATGCCTGTATGTTAGAATCGAAAAACTAAAAGCAGTTTAAACTGAACGCGGAGAATACTGGTCAATGACACCTAAAGAGTACAGCACATTAATATTAAAATGGACTGATTTGGCAAACAAGGCCGGTATTACATTGAGTAATAACAAGCCGGTGCCGACTGTTTTCTGGAAAACATTTTTAGGGATCACGCGCAGTGTGCACTTAGAATTAATGAAAGGTACCAGTAGACGTAAAGAGTTCTCGCCAAGCTTGGCCCGAACCATCCGATTTGCGAAGAAATTGGATCATAACGTGTTCATGGATGAAGTTAAAATCGCAATTTCTCTTTATGAGAGCAATAAAAGGAAGTAATACAGCCCCCTGATTAACCGTTAGGGCTGAATTGTCGTCAATAAGAGAAAGTAATACAAACAAATTTATAACTCATCCTCAATATTCAGCTTTGCCCATCAATATTTATAATCGAACACAGACAATACAAAAGCATAATATTAGTAATAGACAAAACCGGTAAGTTGCCAGGTCTATGGCAAGTGCAGCTAAGGATCATGCGAGCTGGACAGCGAAAACGATAGATTTGTTGTTATCATTTATGGAAACAGTTATAGTTCTACAGTCAAAGGTTCACTCATATAAGACGTTAAATAGAGCCTCACTTTCAAACCCTACAGTTCAACCAAAACCACCAGCATATTACTTGCATATCAATTACAGCTATAAGCTGTGCTTTCTGGCACCAGTCTAGAACCTTAACAGCATATTGCTATGATTGATGGCATCCATCAGCATTACGTGGCCGACAGGTTTAAATCCACGCACCGTTAGGTGACCTATAAATAACAACTACATCTCATTAAGAGATTACTCAATCCGCCTACTAGGCATAAGACCAAAGGAATCAGATAATGATTAATTTATATATTAGAATAACCGTGCTACTAGCAGACTACTTGGATTCTCAAAAGACATTTTCCGATCATGACAAAATGATTAACGAACCTGTATATCTCGATGAAGAAGAAGTTAAGCTCATTCAATTAGAGTACTGCTGTACTACGCTTGATTTTAAAACAGAGCAGGTCCTCAGACACCAGCGGATCCCTTATGATAAACATTGTGATAATGGTAATCATAACTGGGCGGAACACACTCGTTACCTTGAAAATGGTGAAATACTTGAACTCGGTTATGCGACAGACACTGACACCGCTGATATTAATATTCCACTAAGTCATGTACAGCTAGCTCACCGTGACAATAAAGTTGAAGAACTGATTGCTGAATGGATCAGCAAGATGGAGCCTATGCCGTGGAAAAAGCAGGTTGGTATAATGGATGGAATGCAGGGTCATAATTTAGTGACATCATAATTTAATAAACAAAATATAAAAACAAAGCCACACATATTAACGTATGTGTGGCTTTTTTATTGGACGAATAGAAAGGGGAACAAACATTCAGGTATTGGGTCTGTCTCTAGTAGGCTAGCTAAATCAAAATACCGTGTTAGTGATAATTCAGTTAAGCTTTACGCATATACACTGACATTGTAATGATGGTTATAATTAGAGCCACCAAGCCAGCCGTTTGGGTTTCAACGCCAAAAGAAGTAAACACTTCAAGTGACACACCAAAGACCGTTATACCAACAAGCAATGCAACAGCTAAACTAGCCAAACCGAAAGTTATCATGACGACAACCAACACCAACCATTTAATACCATCATTATCCTGGCCACCATTGTACTGACCATTTTTATGTTGCTCTAGTTTCACTACCAGGTTGATAAAAATTGCAAATAACACTAGTGCTAGAATAATAATTGCGGCCGTAGTTGGAGATACTGGACTGTTCCAGAATAAGACTGATGCAGGCATACCTGCAAAACTCAAAAGATACGGCATTAATAAATATGTTAAGCCACCAGCAGTGACTAAACCTAGGATACACATTAAATTTTCAGTACTTAACCGTTTAAATATATTCATAAAAATTTTCCTTGTTGTGTAAACAAAATGACTTTCTGTCTACTTAATCTCACTGGTAAGTAGCGCTAATGAATTCACCTCCATTAGTACATTTTTCATGAGTGAGTGGTATACCTATGTTGTTCTACGCTAATTCAAACAGGTAAAAGAATAGTTGTTTGCGTATGCTTTAGTAATAAATATGTCAGCCCAGCAACAGAACACAATAAAGCAATAGATATAGCGACAGATAAAGCTTGAGTTATTTTTAAGGCTTTTTCTAGATAAGTGTTGTAACGGACTAATTCTTCCAAATCATTCTGCTTTACAACACAAACAGACTCACCATGTTCCTGCTTGTACGTAACAGGAAACGGGATGCTTTCATTAATAGTTAGTTTTGATTTAATCAAATTAGTTTGCATAGTTTTTAAATTCCATTATCAACTTAGTCATTTGGTTTAAAACTGTTTTAGCAAAATCTGGAGCCTTTTCCTTCGCTAAATTTACTCCCTCAATATCACCTAATACAAAGCCTAAATAATGTAAATCATACAGGCTGGGTTCTTCATCTGACTTTTGGATTATCATCATCTCTTGACGAGCGAACATCGATGTTTGAATAATATGGAGATCTTCACCGCGCCAACGTTGCTGTACAACCTCTAATCTTAATCGTCCCTTAGGGCCTATTGTAATATTCATCTAAACTGTTCCGCGCTGGTGATTATTCCGATAAATAAGTCTGGATTTGCAGTTCTGCAAACTTTACTCCAATAAATACAAGTTCTTTCATTCCAATCATCGTATACTCATGTTTGTTTAAATAAAATCAAAGGTCATCAAAAGGATACTAGTTATATAACCTATAGATAAAATAGATAAAGCGACTAAAGTATAAATGCCAATTGAGATGATACTGCATTGCTTGACTTGAACATCTCTCACTTTTGTTCTGAAGGGTATGAAAGCTACGGCGATGGACAATACTAAACCTGAAATATACGCCAGTACCACAGAGTGCGAGGCAATCCAGGGGGAGTAGGCAGAAATAGCAGCAATGACGTCTTGATCACTAAGAGCTGTCACAACCCAATAAATAACAATGCACAGCATGATCACTACATAACCTAAAAGCCTCAATATATATAGTCCCTAAAAATCGTAATTGGATTAGCAAATTAAGTATACCGTCCCGAGTACGGAAATCAACCATTGTATTTGTCTTGAAATTATTTCATGAACATATAAATAAGTAACTATGACCCACATAACTAGCACCATTGAATATCGATCTAAAATATAAATGACGATTAAATATATAACCCAGTAATACGGGATCTATTAGATAGGATAAAATGGGAACTAACGATGATCATCATAGTTCTCATTGGCATTCATTAGTAAACACAACGCGGGGTAGGTTAAGCGGGAACAGCAATTATAAAGACTATAAAGCCCATTTAATTACCATCCATTTGAATTTCACAACTGAATCCGTCCGGTATTTTAGATTCGTTCTACTGAGCAAGTAATTCGATTAACTCTTTCTTCGAGTTAGAATGATCAGTATTCATTGAAGGGCCAGTATACATACCCTGCATTTGGCTGATGTATTGGAGTATCGGCGTAAACTCATTACGGGTAATCACGCCATCATCAGCAAGTGCATCACTTAATTTCTCGCGTAGATTTGGTAATTCATTTTTCTCTATGTATGAAACGAGGGCGGTATAAGTAAAATCATGGATTTCTGATTCACGTAAATAAAGTTTATACGCCTGGAGGCTGAGATAAGAGATACTAAGTATGCTAGCTAAGAGTAATAACTGTTTTTTCATCTTCACTTTCCGTGTTTAAAGTAATAATTAAAACTTCGAATAATATAGAATGTATGAATTTTAAGGAGTAGCAGTAAAATAAAAAACAATCCCGCAATTACCGTTAACAAACCCTTTATAAATCCATACACCGTAGATTTTTTTGATGTGGAATTTCTTTCTTATCTTTGTCCAGTATACACATTATTTTAGTATAAGTTTCTCGCACATCATCTGAAACACCTGCGATATTTAATGGGTACGAATTGTCATGCTGTACAATCATGTCCATTACTGCCATATTCAATAAACTAACCTTGTCTTTCGTGGGTTCGCCATCTTCTAAAGTACCTTCGAGGGCGCTATCCTTGCTCCAAACACCAGCTTGTTCTAACGCTAGTTTAACTCTGATATTCAAATAGATATCAAGACAATGAGCAAGATAGATTGGCTTTGGTGAGCTGCCAATCCATGTTATGGCTTATTAATACCATAATCTTGGGAAAACTGTACTTCCCATGCAGTCACAGAGTGTTCTTTGAGAAATTGGGCCAGAATATCCAACCGCCAAAAACGGGGCTTATTTTCTCGTCCGTGACGAACTCGATACCCAATTTTCACATCACTTAGGCCTAACAGCTGAAACTTAAGAGGTTCCACTTCACTTTCTTGTGCAAAGAATTTTGTAATAGTACGAGTCTCTAAGAGCCTGACAAACTCACCTTTGGTTACATTATAAAATTTGATCCGCATACATACCGTCATTATGTTATTTACATGATGTCATGTTGTCTCTTAAAAACAAAAAAGGCAAGGGTTTACATCGGTTTGGTTGTTAAATGTGAACTGAGCAGTTATAGTTCCTACTTGTCGTCAAAGGTTCCCCGTGACGTTAAAAAGAGCCTCACTTCCAAGTTTTACATCACAATAAAAATCCACCACCAAATACTTTCACTGATTCGAAATCAATAATTGCTATGCGTTGTGCTTTTCTGTACTTAACCCAAAGTTAGATACACTGCTTATAGCTGTTCTTGATGTTTACATCAATCCGCGTGGAATTAGGTTTTAAACCACACACCTTACTGGTGACCTAACTATTAACCCCGAATAGCCTTAAATGGCACTATTCAACCAAATAATCCAAAGGTATAAAAATGAGCACATTAGATGACGCTAGAAAATTAATTCAAAACAAATTGTCGCCACATTTCTTATCTGTTGTCGTGACGGAAAAAGGCAAGGGAGTTATGGGTAATGAACTGGTTGCTCTGGTAAATGAGATCAACAACGAACTACTAAACATTAAAATGGCTATCAACATATTCGGAGCCGACTTTGCAATACCAGTAAGTGACTTGAAGATAGGTAAAGAGCATCGTTCTCTATTTGCAGGTGTACACACTTGGCGGCAACATAGTTCACATTTTTACACTGAAAAAAACTTAGCCAAGCCAGTTAATCTGATATCCAAAACTCTTAATGAGAAACACATCAAAACGTCAATAGACTTAGGAACAACATTATGAATACAAACGATAAGACTAAATTATTGCAGCGACTGCTTTCGAGCTCACCGACAAGTGAGATGGCAGCAGCAGTAGAGCAGGGGAGTTTCTTTGCTGTAGCAACCCCAACTCTTTGTCATCCATCATTAACCATTGGAAGTACCGAAGTAGATAGTATATCTTTACCCGATCTTTATGAGACAAAAAAATTAGCCATTGAGGAGCTTAATGAGTTAACTGCGGGTTCTGAAGCGGACTCCGAATCAGAAGAGATTGAAGAAGATTATTTCGTTGTTTCCGTGAAATGGGATGGCGGACCAATCATCACTCTTTATGAAAATGACCAAGAAATATATGAAGGTGACTGGAAAATAGTTTCAGGCCTTGAGTAGAAAAATAAAAACCGATTTGAATATCGATAACGCCTGACACTTATCTATTTATCCACCAGCAACAGTGCTGGTGGATAAATAGATGTTAGTTCCTTAAAGCCCTCCGTGACGACGTCACACGCCATATCAAACAGCCAAAGATCATATCAAATGTTAACTGTTCGGCACTTAATGTTGAACTAAGTAGTTTGTTCGACTTCCCCAGTACATACTTTCTTTATCAGTTGGCGCCACTAACTGCTTACTCTTCAAGCTTTCAATGTGTCCTAGTTCGGCCATATCCAGGATTAACCCTGCAAGATCTATTTCTTGTAATTCTACATTTGCGATTTGATGTACAGTATCAAACAATATTTGATTATCAGAATTTTCTTGAACGATCTGTCTTAGAAAATTAGTGAGAAATCCTGATGACATATTTTGTGCGTGCTTGCTACCAGCATTGGTTTTAGCAGTCTCAATACATTTGTTAGCAATTAATTTTAAAGATTCAGACATGAACCTACTTTGAACAAATTGAATGCCCAAAGGCACACCACTTGGGTCTTGAGCTGGCATACCTTTTTCCAAACCAAACAACCAGCAATAGTATTATCATAAGCAATTACCGAGAAGTTATTTGGTTGGTAAGACTGGTAGCAAATTAGTTTTATTTTCAATGGCGTCCATAACGTTTGATTTCTCGCTAAAAAAACCGGTCAATCTATCGCTAAGACCACAAATGGCCATCATTGCATCGTGGAAAAACTGAGCGGCGTCCTCGCTATAAGACACCTCTTCACTACCAAGGGTTAGTCTCGTACCGTTAAAACCATTTAATTTCTCACCAAACTCACCGAGATGTGGCTTTTCCTCACAAGATATTTCATCATTATAAGGCTTACTTGTATGAAAATACTCTACACGTTCATGATTTCGGCTTTTGTATGTTGTTTTTCTCAATACTTGAGCTTGGATGGTGATTGTGTAAGGCTCTACAGGACGACCCGATCTGTTATCGGCGCCGTTATCAACCCAGTTAACAATTCGACCACCAGCGTCGCTGTGCTGACCGTTATCCCGCATACCTTGAGCACAGTTAGAATAAAGTTTGCCGTTTTCAATGTGTTTAGCGTAGTGGCATTGAGTTTCATATTTATAACGTATGATCAACTCATGTGATTCTTCCGTTTCAAGTAAACTCTTTATTCCATCATCGATACTTTTAATTGCATCATCCAGCGACTTGCTTTCTACACGCATATATTTTCGTGGTTTAGTAACACGGCAACCTTTGAGTAGATTAGCACGAATGTGCAGTACGTATTCATCAGGGAAAACAACGGCGAACATGCCATTTTGGTCAACAAACAAATCGGATTCAAACTCAATTTTGTCCCCTGCGTTGTTCTTAATTTCGAAGTTGTACGTATTAATTTTTGGCATGATATATTCCGTTCTAATTACGTTTCACATAATTCACTATTTAAGCCTTGAACGAATCACCGATATTCATTTGAAAAAATGATATTTATCTTTCAAGCATTGGTTCATGCACGATGAAATATCGGTGTTCCATCAGCGGTTGCTGATTGTGTTTAGCTACTTAATAATTTGAAGTGCTTCCGTTAATACATATTCATCTGCGTTATACCATGGTAGGGTGTTTATGCTTGATAGACGGATATTTTCTAATGTAGGTATGTCACTAAAAGGTTTATATATAAAACCCGCAGCTACAGCTGATTTCCATTGTGCACCTGGTTGTCTAAACGCCACAGAGTTATTAACTGATTCAGCATTAACTAGACGAGATTCGATCATTTTGCCGATAAACGTCGAGCCATTCCCACGTTCAATTAAGTCCGCATCAATTGTACTATTTTCAATTGTAACAGCTGATAAAAGGCTTTCTTCTAACGTGCCAATGGCACCGCCAATATAAACATTACCGCCGAAATAATCCCTGATTTGGATATATACAGAATCCAATTTAGCTCCATTTAACGAAGAGTTTTCCAATACACCGACAAGTCCACCAATATGCTTTGCTTTGTCTGAAGTCGTAATATGAGAATTATAACTAGTAACCCCCTCTAATTGACTTTGGTTGCTAACATAACCGACAAGCAAACCCAAACCATAACTGACACGGTGAGATGTACTGATTGCGCTTTTACTAATACTCACATCTGAAATTGAAGTGTTATATGCGGCATTACCGGCCAGCAAGCCGATAGCAGTATTCCCGTCATTTTCAGTAATGCTCATTGAGTCAAGATTTAAATGACTAATTTGACCACCTATGACTCTTGAGAATAAGCCCACATACTGATCGTCATACCGAATTTTAAGACCAACTATACTGTAACCATTACCATCGAGTTTACCTTTAAAATCGACTGCTTTGGTTTGTACAAAACCATTACAATCGATATCGTGAGAGAGAACGTAACTTTCTTTTGATCTATTTGGGATATCTAGTAGCTGTTCGCATGTTTCAATAGTTTCTGCTGCAAATGAAACTGGCGAAAGCAATGCTATTAAAGATATCAAGATTTTTGTCTTCATGCTTATGTCCTTGTTGTTATTCCGAATTGGGTGTAAATACAGTAGAAAATGAAATGCTCTGAGCAATATATCTACATACCGAACAGCGTTTATAAACGACGATTCAACACCATAATAGCGTACTTAGTACGGATTGCAACAGTTGGATATTACTTGTATATATTTTATTTAACCTGTTGAATCGAATCTGGAGTGGCTATACTTGGTCTAGTTGTAAATGCAGATACTGAAGGTGTTTTTAAAGCTTGTTTTATAGGTAATTTAGGTCGTTCATAAATAGAATATCCAATAAAGTACGCAAGCGATAATTTATTAAATTGAATAATCAGTGATTAGTTATCACGATACTGATACTCATTTTAAAAGATACATAGATTAATCGTCAAAGGGACAGGTTACGACGTTAAAAGTCCCTCACTCCCAAGTTTTACACCATTTAAACAACCACCAGCATTAACACTCTCAGCATTAATATTCATAACCGATGTGCATTGTCATGCCTATTAGAATGTAAATCACTGGTTATACCTGTTATTTGGAACATGTTTCGGTATTATGACTTAGATCCAAAGAAGAAAGATCCATTACCATTGACCCATCCTCACGATCAAAGAAGATACTTTCTGGTGAAAATATACGACCTATCGCATACAAGAACGTTCCTATTTGAGTAAGGATTTCAAAGTCTAACTCTTTAGGGGCGGGGGGGGCAGTCAATAGCTTTATGCACTCATTAGCAATTACGATTATGTCAGTAGGCAAAGGTTTACTATTGGCGTGTTTGGTAAGGATACCGCCAATATTTACACCTAGCATAAGTAGATCTGACTGAGGTGGGTTTACAAATGCATTTTCTATTTCAATTACAACGATAGTGTCAAATATATTTCTAATACAAATTTTCATTTTTTTCATGCTTTATAATTCCATTGGCGTAACTTACTTACCGTGTTTGAGTTAATTTCTAGTGACTAATTGGTGATCATCCATCTTTAAGTGTGAGTCGAGTTCAGTATCACCATATTTCATTGATGCTTTAAGGTGACTAATAATATCTCTTTCTTCTTTTCTTGATATTATCCCCTGGAAATGTAACTTCATTAGCCTGTTTTTTATTTTAGATAATTTTTGATGTTGAGAATCCATGAATTATTCCGTATTTGAGTGCGCATGCACAATTGCTGTTTGCCTGATATTTACCGTGATCTGACGTGGCTTTTAATTAAAATTAAAAGCATACTTGGGATTAGCATCTTTATATTCGGGAAATGCAATTTCCAGTTCAGCTCCTAATTCTTCACCAATGGCAATGAAAGTCATGATAGATAACGGCGGCTCTGACTTTGTTTTTGCCACATCTTTTTTAATCGACTCAATTGTTTTAGGCTCAGTTAAAAAAATTAAACCTATTCTTTTTTGATATTCGAAATCACCCCGAATCCAATGTAAGTAAAACAATTTTCCGCTAAGATTTATCGAAAACAAAAACAGCATCATAACCACTGCTATTCACTTCAACATCTTGGTACAAGTCACGCAATCCAATTTCTTGAAGATAAAAGATAAGATCCACAAATGGCTTCATGCCATAAGTTTTAATTGTTCTGTATATCTCTGAACTCTCATTTTTAATTGCAACTTCCATTTCACTACCGGCATGATCATCAGAATCAAACTGCTGAATGTAATCAGCAATGTCGCCATCAAAACTTGGCACTTCACTGCTGATAATTTCGGAAGTAAGTGCTTTCAACTCAAGAGCATCAAACTTTGAATTTAAGTGTCGAACCACCGTTGCATTCGATTTAGAAATACGATTTTGTTTAGCTTTCAACTTTGCCCGTTTAGATCTTTTTTCTTTATTCGCCATTACTTAATGTACCTTTGTTTTTTGAATGAAAATCTGATTTTGCAGATCTGCAAAATCAAGGACAGCTATTCTAATGCTTTTTATTTAATGAGTTAATTAACTCAATAGCTTGTGCCTTAAATTCTGCGCTATCAAATTCCCATGTTTCATTAGGCTCTGGCAAAGAGGGGAATATTTCAAAAAGAGCATATTCAAATACTTCCATAGTTCTCACTACATCAAAAAATTCAAAGTTTAGTGATTCAAGCATGATTAACGTACTTGAGTGATCCGATGGTTCATTTTTCAAGTTAATGATTACACTCTCGTAATCTTCACCTCCATAAGCCCCTTCAGTACCACAACTAGAGCGAATACTACCCCCTTCAATAGATACATCTACCCAAATTTCACCATCTTCATAATCGTCTTCGTTTAACGATATAGTTACTATTTGAAACTCACCATCTGTATCATTAGGCAAATAAGAAACACCAATCAGGCTAGGTACTGAACTACTCATGATTTTATTGGTTTTCACAAATTCAATTGCTTCTCTAAACTTCATAAACTTACCTTCTTATAGATTCCGTTATTGAGTTTTGTATTTTCAAACCTACGATTTTTAGGTATTAAAATTGATTACAAATATCACTATTATTTATCAATTCCTTTAACTGAAGTATATCCCGTTTTATGTATGCCTTTTCGATAGAAACCTTTTCTGTATCAATAAACGTCATGAGTTCGATTGTACCAGCCTGCCTTCCACATTTTCCCTCAATTAACGAGTCAATCATAAACACACTTCCAGAGGAGTGCTCTGGAGCATGATCAAGAGCAAGGTAAAGCATGTTTTTTTGCTTATCCCCAGTATTAGGGTGCCTTGCAAGTGTCAACATTAAAGATCTGCCATCAGACGGGTTATCCTGCAAAGTCGTTTCCATACTTAACTTTTGTTCATACGTTAGATTTGGCGCTACACGTTCAATATCATCCCAATTTAAAGTTGCTTTGTTTAACTCCCATATCTCGCGCAGCCTTACGTTTTCAGGACTATTCCACATAGACTCATTTAAGTCATTAAGGTCATTTTTATCAAAATCGATTTCTTGAATATCTTTCACACCGTAAAAACTCCCTACCAATAGCTCTTCACCGCGTTGTTGTTGTAAAGTAATTCCACTAGATGAAATAGGTAAAGCAACTTGTAATGTATTAATCGTTTTAGGTGTGTTGTGTTGCGATCCACTAGCTGTACTCTGAATAGGTGACTGACTATTTACTATAAGTTGAGTAAATACAGAACCGATGATAATACCAGCGCCAAGAGTAATTACGGTCTTCTTCATCCTTATTAACAACCTTGTATCCGTTAAGTTATTCGATGATCTTAAAAGTCGATCTACGCTGTTCTGCAAGCTCATTAGAGTTCATCCGCGCCTTAGCAACGTTACCAACGATTACTCCATCAGAATCAGTGATTATAAAGCGCTTTCTTGCCAAGTAACCTAAGCTATTTCTAAATGAATTATCAGTTAAACCAATAGATGGTAAATAATAATGGGCCGAACAATCTTGATCTGAGATTGTGTCTAAATGCTTAATGTATTCAGAATCATCTAATTTCTGTTTTTTACTTGCAGTAAACTTTCGATAAACCAATTTGGCTAAATCCCAAATCATTATCCCGATCATTGCATAGATAACAGCTTATATAATTTCATCCATTTACAAATTTTCTGAGATCGATAGGTGCATTAGCCAATTAATTGATTTTTGAATTATCTAGGCTTTTCCAATACTCATTCATACTAGCAATGGCCTCTATGAATAAGTTATTTTTAACTAATAAATTAGCGATTAAAATCGGTATAAAACCCATTGCCAAACCGACTCCCAAAAGGCAATAAGATTAATTGAAGATTTTAGAGTTCACTTAAAGGCCAATTTAGATCTATTATGTTATTGGCTTTTTGTATCACTGCGTACAGTTCGATTGCATTTGCTTCAACTGCACATTCGTCATGACTTACAGGTGGATTCTCTATCGAATCTATAAAAGATTTTGAATCACTAATAGGCTTACGACAAATTAACTTATAACGCTGTAGTGTTTTCTCGTTATCCCTGTCGAGAGCAACCCATTCAGATATAAAATGGGCCGTAACACTTTCATTAATTGTTATAACTTGGTTTATTTGTCCTACAACGAACATAGATAAACCAAATGCTGATACACCACCCCATGCAATAGTTTTTCTTAAATACTTATTCATTTTTATTTCCTTATGTATTTTCCGTTTATTAATCAGTTATCAATTTAGCCATTTTGTTTAACACTGTTTTAGCAAACTCGGGGGCTTGGTTTTTCGCTAAATCCACCCCTTTAATATCACCGGTTACAAAGCCTAAATAATGTAATTCATACAAGTCGGGTTCTTCATCTGACTTTTGAATTATCATCATTTCTTGACCAGCGAACATCGATGTTTGCATGATGCTATGATCTTCACCGCGCCACTTTTGCGGTTCAATATCCAATCTTAATCGTCCCGTTGGGCTTGTTTTAATATCCATCTAATTTTTCCAATGTAAGCAGAAATAAGTTTCCGTTGATTGGCCGATGCCAGTTTCCAACTATATTAATGAGCCATTATATTCCCCACCAAAAAGTCACTATTTTTTCACCCAGTCTGGCGTCTCGATGGTTTTCATTTCGGGTATATGATGAATGTCGTTTTTTGTGAAAACATGCATCTTACCTCCTAAACCTGATTCTGAAACAGCAACAATATCACCTACTGGATCTTTAATTAGTACAGGCTTAAGTATTTCTCTTCTACCGACAAAATACATCATTTCAAGTTCAATGGGGAGTCCATCACAGGTTTCAACTGGACCTTGTTGCATCACTATTTTTTCCATATATTTTAAACCGTCCTTTCAGTGTTTGGTTTAGAAAATTGCAGAATTAGCAACTTTCCGTGTTTTAGTGCGCATGTGCACTTTCTGTAAAATTCTGTTGTTTCATTATCTACTTGGTTGTTGGCTTAGATAGGCAGCTTTCATACTTACCTGTGAGTACCATCATTTCATTAAATGTTTCATCGTACTGCTGTGATGATGCGGCCTTTGCTACCTATTCTTGTAATTTTCTTTCTTATTTGATACCGCATGCTGATATATAAAGGCACAAGTAACTGGGGTGAAAGCGACGGAATGTATAATGAACCAAAGAACAGTTCGACCAATGTTGAATTGTTCATGTACGATTACAGCCCCTACAAATGCGGATAGTAATAACCCGATGATAGAGAAAATAAAGAGTATAGATAAAGTACTACCGTTGATAATCCATTTTTTAATTTTGTTCAAAGTCATTACTTGTCCTTATTTACCATTACTCGATGCCAAAGCCATCACCAGCGGCACATCCATTATGATTTTGTTAACCAATGTACGTATTTAGTGGTTTAAATTCACATGTATTAGCTGCATCAACTTGTCGCTCAATCGCAATTATAGGATTATTAAATACTCTTAAATCCATTGGGAAAACAAAACTCACGACTTTGATGAGAAAACTAGCTGCGAACGAAGCTTCCGGACCGCTACAGTGTTTAGATATGACGCTAGCAAACTCAAAGTATTGCTCCATTCTAAATTGTGTTGAACCGTCCAGAATTTTGGTCAAATCACCTTCCATGCGAGCAGGGAATGCACCAGAGTCAACCAATGCACTGTAAGCTTCATGAGTAGACATTTTACCAGTATCGTTATCTGAGCATCCACTCATGACTAGAAGTGTAATTAATACGATAAATTTATTCATCAGGTAAATTCCGATAAGTTGATAGTAAATTTACTACTGCCATTTTCTTACAAATGGCAGGGGTAAATTAACTTGCACTTAATTCATTGACTCAGCTTTTAACTTTGAGAGTTCATTAGCCTTTTTATCTAAATCATTCATGGTTGTAAATACTGGACCACCAGTAGAAATACCAATTGCAAGACCAACCAAAGTATCAACCTTATCAACAGGCAGATCGAGTTCTTTAGCCACTCTTTTGCAAGCTCGCACATCGTTCAAGCCAAATTGCAATACTTCCATTAAACAGCTAGCTAAATCATCATCTAATTGTGAGAATGCTTTTTTTACATTGTTCATATGTTCCCTTAATTTTCCGACAAGATTAATCTTTTAGTAACACGACTGTTTCAACCTTGGCTTTATCCAAAGTTAACAAGTTAAACTCTTTGCGTTCACCATCTTTAAAGATCACTATCATGTTTGTAAATACGCCACTCTCTAGTGGGCTAATCAAAACAGAGTTTGGTTTTTCACTGTTAATATCAACCTTTATTGATGAACTTGCACCAACACCAATTAGGTCTATTGTTTTGTCAAAACAAAGCTCATGAGAAGTGTTTAACGGCATGTAGTTGATCACAGGTGACGGTGCTACACATTCAGCTTTAGCGCCAAATGTTGATAGTGCCAAGAGTAAATAAAATGATTTTTTCATGTAAAATATTCCATTCCATTAAGTAAAAAGAATTTTCCGTTGGGTTTGTATTTTTGCATCAAAACGACAGTTATTTTCATTTATTCTAGCTCTAGGTTGTAGTTGCCATTCTCCTAGTCTTAATAGCTTTAAGAAAAGGTTTGCACTCTTAAAATCAAATCCCATATATTTATTAAGCATAATTTGACTACCAGTTCAAAATTACTAAAGCGTTAAATATCAAAAAAATTACTAATATTAGATTCGTGTAATTTTTTTTACTCATAAACAAAATCCCGTTATTGTACACTTAAATTAATTATACCGTCCTTAGTACGGCTGTCACGTTTTAAATTTCAGTTAGCACAAGTTAATTGTTAAGACTCATCGGAGTTACTTAGTGCCTTACATTAATGATTTATCTAGAAAGAACTTCAGATATCCATCTGCCAAAGTAATAAAGGAATATCAGAAGGGGGTAGGGCTCCTGAGTGGGCTTTGCAGATCTCCGCGAATAGCACTAACTCAAATTAGAAATGTTAACACCGTAATTGGATAATAATTTTAAGTTATTGCGCTGTTTTTAGTTAGGAATAATAATTTTCTGTTGTTTCAGATACGGCCGGTGGGACTTTATTAGCTACCAACTATTTTCCGACATATTTATTGATAACTACATAATTTAAGAGTTCGCTTTACATCTTGAATGAAGGCTTCTAAGTATCCTCCAAACATATCAACAGATTCACACCTTTCTTCCTGATCAAGAATCTCATTTTGCCAATAACAATCTAACCATCGCACCAGTAGCTTAAACGTCCCCAGCGCAGTGCTTAATAACCAGCTATTTTCTAACGATTCATCAGTGACAGGTTTACTTTTAATTACCGAAGGTAAGCGAGCGTAACTCTCAATCTCAACAAAGTACTCTTTAAGTAATATGATTAATGAGTCAATAGATTCAGCTTTGTTGGGATTCAACGCCTCAACAATGACAAGTAGTTCTTTGGTTCTCTGCTGATATTTCCCTGCATGTATCGCTAGTATAAACGTTACATTCATTGGCGATCTAAGACTTTGTTCGTTACTCATTGGCGTATATTCCGGTATGTATTGGCTCCATAAAAAGTCTACTGATTTCTCAAGTTATCAATTTCTGCGTGAATAGATTGATTTTGAAACTCTACCCATTGATTAAATCGCTGTACTTTAGCTTGTTGGCATAACAATGGATTGTCAGATGCCTTTAGATTAGATTTTTTTTGTTCTAGCAACCAACCACAAAAACTTAAATATTCATTAATGCTGTTTGCCAATAAACTTGCGCAATAATAATTAGGATCTTTTTTGGAGTGAGGACAATTGATAACAATATTTTTCCCTTGGATCACTGATAATTCATATATTGTTTTTGATGATTCATTACCTTTGGCTGCTTGCATGCTGCCAAGAATAACCATAAAAGAAAGTATAACCTTTTTCATTTTGAAAGCTCCCTGATTTCTTCATGTGTAAATTGCTAACAAACTAAATTCTGTGATTGTTTATTTTGTTACCCAACAAGGTTCATCTTGATTCTTGTGGCATAACTCTAATTCATATACATCTAGCTTATTTAGTTTTGCTTCATTGGCTGTTACAACAGTTAACAAACCGTAACCAACTACAACAAGACTTGAATTGTCTCTTTCCATTATTAAGCGAGCGGCCTCAGCAGAAGCTAAAAATTCATCGTCAACATGGTTACAGCCGTTTTTCTGTCTTGAAGTCTGTTTCGATTTACCATCAAAAATAAACCACTCCAAACTTCCTGACATACGTCCAACAATCCCTTTAAACATTGCTATCTTATTCATGTTTTACCGCCTTACAAATTTTCCGTTAATTGAGTGCCAAAATGGCAGGTTTTTATTACTAGTGCATATTAGCGATTAGCATGCGAATGCTGAATTTTGCATTGTTTAATAATACTTTAAAATTAAAGCTTGCTAGTAAGAATCCATTCTACATGTTTGTCTCCAACATCCTTAGCAAGTTGCGGGGTTTTAATCAAAGAACGTTTAGTGAGATGTACATACTTAGTCATGTCTTTACCAAGTTTAGTATAACGAGCATTCTGCTTCGATTCATAGAACAGCGCAGCATTGAAACCTAAAGACAAAACTAAACTTACACCAGTAATAACTATAATTACCTTCTTAATCTTGAATTTAGTAATGAACCGTTTAATATCTTTTTTCATACTATTTTCCGTGATAATGGTTATTGAAATCCAACCCATGAAGCTACCGCAAAGCTAAAAGTGGCTATCAGCCAACTTTTAAGCTCTGCTGGGTACACATTTTGGACCATAAATCTAGCTCGCACAGAAAAACCGAATCCCATTACAGCCCAAAACCAAAACCAGTCAGTCATAAAATAAATATCTATGCTAAATGGTAAAAGTAATAAGCTAGATAATAAAAACCATCCAGATAAGCTAAATATGAAATTGATTTTCATAACACTTACAGGTTGTTCTCTAGCTTTAAATGGACTGTCTGCTTTCAGCTTATGCAAGAATGACTTATAAAAACAAGTCACAGAACATAAAAGTAAAAGAATAACTATTAGCATGGTTAAATTCATATTTATATTTTCCGCTAATGTTTATGTAATTCGATTGGTTGAACTGAAACTGTGCCAATGTCGCAATGAAATTCAATTTCCTTGCCTTGATGTTGAGCAACTGCGCAAATAATTCTAGCCATGCAGGACAATGCTTCTTCAGTGCCTAGCTCGATAATTGCCTTAGCCATTTGCTCGCAGAATTTGCCATTATCTTTCATAAATACTTTCCGTTGATTTAATTGCCTAACTTACTAAACAAAAAAATGGGTTAGGCCCACGTAACTCATGGCAATAGTGCAAATACCTAATCCACCCTGTTGACCACGACGAATTAATCCAAAAAATATACAGGTCGCTACGCTGAAAATTTTAAAGAACAGATCAACTGCAATATCACCATTATCATTAAACGCCCCTGGAACACTTTCAGCGCTAAGCGGTATTGGTGCAATCCAAAAGAAAATTACAAGTATTGAAAAAACAATAGGAATCATAAATAAGGCAACGAAGGCCATTTTGAAATCCTCTGGCATTTGTTTAAAGTAACTTCTTGTTTGTGTAATCACATACATATGTTAATTTCCGATATATTACGATTTATTTAATAGCACTGAATTAACGATGCTTTCAGCTTTATCAAAATGGCAACCATCATAGTGATCTTTATGTTCATTTATATAGCTGTTTCTACTCGCTTTAAGGTAGCCCCTACACCAATCTGTTCTTTCTGTTCCCTCTGTATTTTCGGTGTATGGGCAAGAGTCGAAACATCCCATAAAATCATTAAACCCCAAACGTTCAGCATGACTTGAAAAAACAATCGTATTAAACTGAATTAAATCTAAAGAATTTAAGATTTCAGTCTTGTTACCATTTTCACAAGGGTATACAACATCAATGTGTTTCTTAATAACTTCTATTGCATCAACAAAACGCTTATCATTATTATCATCATAATTTTCAATCACATGGTGCATTTTCACAGTCCTTAAATAATAATTATGTAAGTAGAAACAATTTTCCGATAAGTTTAAGCATCTTTTACAGTCGCAGCATTTTTACTAGCAACCAGGAGAATACCAATGACAATAAACAGGTACATAACAACCTGTAAAAAAGAGAATGAACCATCTTCATTCTCAAGGTTATAAAACCCCAGTTCTTTTAACAAAATTATATTAGCGATCAGAGTGAGAATGCACACACCTGCCTTAAATTTATTTATCATTTACTGTCCTAAATTCCGTGATGTTATTTAATGATCTTAAAAGTAGCTCTACGTTGTTCGGCAAGCTCCGTTGAATCCATACGAGCTTTAGCTACTTTACCTACTAATACCTCGTTAGAATCTGTAATTATAAAGCCCTTGCTTGCCAAGTAATCCAAGCTATTCCTAAGTTCATTGTTCGTTAAACCTATTGATGGTACATAATAGTGAGCAGAATAACCTTGAGCTGCAATTTCATCTAAATGCTTGTTGTATGCATAATCGTCTGCTTTCTGTTTTCTGTTTGCAGTCAGCTTTCGGTAAGCCATTTTAGCTAAATCCCAAACCATGATCCCAATCATCGCATAGATAGCAGCTTGCATAATTTCATTCATTTTCGAATTTTCCGTGGTTAACAATCAGGCCGTAATTATTCAGCCGACTGGCGTAATATTTTGGTTAGATGGTCAATTATAATGCCTTGCTCGTCACTTCTTAACTTTTCAGGTGCTTGCCCTTCAATAGCTGAATACAGCCGTTCATCGGGAGTTACATTCACTAGCATTAAGCGAAGTACTTCAGCTACTTGCTCTGAGTTAAGGTTGTATGTTTCAATCTGATCTTGCAATTCAGTCATCATATAATGTGCGGCACCAGCAACATCATCAAGAGCGATATCATCTTTGAGCACCTTACGGCTAACCTGCTCACTAATTTCTAAATGGTTTGGTAATTTATTATTTCTTAACATAATATTTTCCGATAATCTTTTGCTATTCGCTTAGATGTAATTCAAATGGCGGTTTTAACTGATTTACTTTCTCTCCTGTTATCGAGCTTTCCATAACAGATGAAGCAACAATTATTTTCTGTTCAGGTAGATCACCTTCTACTGAATCACAAACTTTTTTAATGGGTTTTAAAATGATTTCAGAAAGAGTTAATGAAGTTGCCTCAACTAAATAACCACACCCATTTTCGGATTTGAATAATGCAGAGCGTGGTTCGTCACCAATCCTAATGAGAATTGCATTTAGAAGGGTTGCACTTGTGGAGGATTCAGTTTCATTTGCCATTGTTGGCATAGCTAAAAACGCCAGTAAAATAATCAATTTTTTCATAAATCTCTAGAATCCGTCAAAGTTGGCCGTTAAAAATATAAAAAATAAACAAACAAATACATGATGAAAAAAATGATACTTTAGATATGATGAATGCTCTTTTGGCCGAATCATAATCAGGTGTAGACGAAAAATGGTATATTTCGGTTTCACTAATCTCTCCATCACCTACCACTTCCCTTTGGGTGTTACTACTAGCTCTAAAGGTTGTTTTGTACCGTGTATTATTTTCAGACAAGGTTTTGAGTGAAAAACTAACCATAAACCACAAGACAATTTCAACTAACTTTATATCTTGTAACATTGTGATATAGGCATTCACGGTGGCATCAATACCTGCAGTTATAATTACTTTGATTGTTCCCATAAAAAGAACAAGGATTACAATACCAAACATTATTTCCCCTTTTTCGATAATTACTACATGTAGTGTTAGTGATAATTTCCGTTAATTAGTTAACTATCAGTTCCACAAGACCTGATTCCAAGACATACCTCGATCATCAATGCCTGACCAAAGTTTAACCCCGATAAATCTTCGTCACTGAACAGGGTTGATAATCTAACATTCGAAGCTACTAAATCCCGATAATGCTTTTCGTTAACTGGTTGCACTACTAAAATTAAAAAGCTTAATGCGGCCAATAAAAATGCTATCTTCATTCTAAATCCCCATCAATGTGAAAACTAATTTCCGTTATTTTCCATGTAGTGGGTCTGCGCCCTCAAAAACTCCCATTGGTGCCTCGGGCCACTCTTCACGGCACGCGTCGAAGTTGCCTTCATTCCAGCATCTAAGAAAATCTAATCCGCAATCAGTTTCCAGTGCAAACTGAATTGCAGCAGTTGAAGCATCATTGTTATTAGAAAGGGCGTAAACCGCAGCCTGGGCATCTTGCTCAGTATTAGCGAAATTAATTGACAGTACATAGTTTTCAGCAGAAATCGGTACACTAAAAGCCATTTGCGCCACAATGCCTGAAAGAGCAGGATCAGCACTCATATCCTTAATTAAGCTGTCGATGTGCTGTTTTACTGCGTTAGAATCAAATTCAATTTTAGGTGTTGAACTATCCATGCGATCTATTGCCTGGTTAAGTGCATGTTCTAATTTCATATTTACAGCCATTATTGTTCCTTAATATTTAAATTTACGTTTAATCGTGATCAAAACCAAGATCATCATCAGATTTAGAGTCGTGATCTTCAAATTCATCAAAAAACCAACCCAACCCTATGCTTTCGTAATGCTCTGACTTTGTGGGCCAAAAACCCTTATCATTAAATTTATCAATTGCCAGTCTAAAAATCTGAAACTCATTCAGACCATTTGTTTCCTTTGAATTCATAAAAATAGGTTTAGGAACAGATCTACCAACCGCAACCCGCACAGGACAATCGGGATCAATAGTGTTATAAGAAACCGAGTGAGTTTGACCTTCAAGAAGTATTGTATTTCTAGCGATCTCTTTTTTTATTAACTGCTGTTCCATACAAATTACTTCTGTGTACTTTCCGTGATAGTTAGTGATTATTTCACTTGCTATGTCTGCTTGGGTGATTACGACTACTTTCAATATACGCTGCAATCCAAGACCAGATAGTTACAACTCCAAATATTAATAGAAGTGATCCAAAAACAGCAACAGCTCTCATAATTGATATTTCAATTGATGTAGATTGTTCATTTCGAAGGGTTATACAGCCCATCATAAGAACCCCGATAATTAAAGATGATAACCCCAATGTAGGTAAGTTAGTCATATGAAACTTTTTCATTACTCGTCCTTTTTTTATTAATCCTTTAGTGAATACTTTCCGAGGTTAAAAGTGATAACGTAATTTGAAGTCAGCAATACGCTGTAACTGAGTATCAAAACCTTTTTCTTGGCTAAATGCATCAGTTAGATCGTTAAGTGTATTTAGGCATTCACTGCTATTAGCAATGCGTGTTATTTCACCGTCCGTTTGCTTCAAGCAATTTGCGTTAATTTGCATCTCAAGCAAAGCGTCAAGAATAGATTTGCTAGCTGATATTGCACTATTGTTGACAGTTTCGTTTGCCATTAAAGGCATTGTTAAAAAAGCTAGAATAAAAATTATTTTTCTCATGACTTTCCCTTATTGTCATAAATTCCGCTTAACTTGTAATGATTAAAACAATACCAATAAAAGCTATAATAATTGATGTGATCAGTGCATTTTTTTTGGGTGTACTTACAATGTCAAATTCTTTCCATTCCCAACGCTTATCATCAAAAAGATCAAACTTAACACCGGCCAGTATTAAAGCGGCCACAACTAAAGTAAATAACCCGAATACATGTTTTATTGTGGACATATTTTCTATAATATTTTGTGCCATTTTTTAAATTCCGATAAGATTAATGTTTGTGGCCGACACTGATAGCCGTAAATTTAATTCAGATATAATAGCCAAGCTTTATCCTCAATCTGATCTTGAATTTCATTTTCCTTATATTGATCAGAATTGCTGTCAGTTATGCCTACCAAATCATTCCAGCCTTTCCACTCACCAGATATGCGGAATATAAACTCAGGATGCTTTGGCAGATCACCATTGAACTCCTGACCTGAAGAACGCCAGTTATTTAACGTTTCTTGAACTTTGTTATCTTCTTTAGACATTTTCGCCATAATTTTATTTTCCGAGTTAATGAGGTGTGCGTAATGAGGTCACTACATACTGATTACCATTTGATGACTCTGTCACTTCTAGCTTGTGGCCTTTTGACGTTTCAAGAACAGCTCTTTCACCTTCGAAATTGCCGAGTTTATAATGAATACGACTTGATAAAGTAACACCAACAATACCCTGTTCCCAATCATCAATATGTTCTATCTCGTTAAGAGGCTTTGGTGTCACAACCAATTCTGGATAAACACATGTTGCAACATTCGGAGATATAGAATTAATAATCATTGCAGATTTCAGAGACTCAGCGGTAATGGGCTCTATTCGTTGCTCAACCTGCATTTGTAGGCACTGCTCTTCTGTGAAATTTTGAGCGTTAACAGAAAAAGCGCTTGCTGTAATTAAACCTAAAATAAGTGTTTTATTCATATTTAACTTTATTCCTTTAAGTTGTTGAATTTAGCACTGTGGCTATTCTTAAAATGTAACTTTCCGTGATAGTTAGTGATTATTTCACTTGCTATGTCTGCTTGGGTGATTACGACTACTTTCAATATACGCTGCAATCCAAGACCAGATAGTTACAACTCCAAATATTAATAGAAGTGATCCAAAAACAGCAACAGCTCTCATAATTGATATTTCAATTGATGTAGATTGTTCATTTCGAAGGGTTATACAGCCCATCATAAGAACCCCGATAATTAAAGATGATAACCCCAATGTAGGTAAGTTAGTCATATGAAACTTTTTCATTACTCGTCCTTTTTTTATTAATCCTTTAGTGAATACTTTCCGATGTTTAGTTGCTTTGATCAATTGCGGACAACAAAGCTTCGATTTCTGTCACTGTTTCAGCAACGTAATACTCTGTTTGCATTTTGTAAATTCTATCGTCATCACCAAGAAAGCCATTAATAACCGCTTTTAATCGAATATGACTGCCTTGCATCATATGGTTATTAAACCCCTCTACAGCTTCAATGCGAAGGGGATCTAACAGAACGGGGCCAATTGGCCTGTTTGTAATATCTTAAATTCTATTTAATCTAATAAGCATAATTTTATTTTCCGATGTTTATTGAGCGTCTTTTTCTTTATGCTTACTTTCAACCTTTTCACCAAGGTGTAAACCTGAAAAAATAACCATACCTAAAAAAAAGAATGAAGCATTCATACTAGAACCAAAAAGAGCATCGACAGCGATCAACGCTGCAAATAAAAGTGCGAACACTCCGTAAACAGTCTGCTTTGTTTTCATTTAACTATATCCATTTTGGTGAGAATTTCCGTTAAGTTTCGGTGAATTTACTTATTTCATTGCGTTTACTCTGATATACATCTACCGACGTACAAACTGGCAATATCAAGGTGGTAGCGGCTTCTCCAAAATAGCCTTTACCAATTTCAGCAAATTGCTCTAACTCGTAATCAGAAAATGATTTATTCGTATCATCATAACTTTGCTCATAAACAACAAAAGGGATAGCGTAGGGTTGGGCGCAGTTTTCATAATTGGAGTTAATGGCCTTAGCTACATCCATAAATTCAACGTCTGGTGACACGCAATCCATCACTATTGGTCTAACCCGAGATGAGCATGTATCTATTTGTCCACCGCCATGAGCATGATATTTACTTGCCAAATCTGAGAAGAATCCTTGTAAAGGCAACTTCGGATCGAAGACTTCACCCGCACCAAGACAGACATTGCTAAGGTATAGTGATGCTGATTCGGACCAATAGTCTAATTCGATACCCAGCGAATATATTTCAATAGCCAACATTGTTAACGATTCTCGCGTATAAGGTCCTCTCGGATCTACGGCGGGGGCGTTGCTATATTGTGGGTCAGCATCATCTTCTATAACTAGATTAAACAGGTAGCTGCCATGACATGTTTGATTGAATGATTTAGTCATCTTTTCTATTATCCGTTCAGTGAATACATGTCCAATTTAAACATTTCTTTAAATGCTTATTTTGAGGGAAGTATTTGGCACGATAAGTGAAGTTTTGGTACGTTGTAGAATACGGAGTCTCTAGGTGACATAGAACTACAACAATGTCTTCTCCAATTAGGCTGGCTTCTACGAAGTTTTCACGACTAATCGTTGCAAGTGGTGTAAGCCCATCATTCGAAACGATTACGTGTAAGTTTGTGTGTTTTTGACCAAGCATTTTTTGTCCTTTGATTAAATCAGTAACTTTTACATGACTCAATCTTAGCACATCAGTGATGTGCTGCAAATGGTTTTCTATCCAGTTTTTCTCAATCGCTCCCCAGGAGTCAATTGAATAACTTTTATTGGTAGTTCCTCCACTATCAACACACTCTATATCCAAGTCTCCTAGAGCCTTGATGACAGCTTGTAATGTTCGTTTAGGCATGCCAGTAACGTTTTCTAGCAAAGAAGGTGTATTAACCCCTCCGTCAATTAGGTAAGCGACTAAAAGCCTGCGGTAATAACTCGTTTTCGTTTTACTATGTTCTTCAATCATTAAAATGCCTGTTTTGCTATATCGCCCATGCTAACGGGATCAGTTGTTAATAGCTTCAATGTGGTTTCGAGTGTTTTATTGCCAAGCAGTGCGTGTATGTGGGCAACATCAAAGCCCTTTCGTCTCAATGTTACTGCAAACGTTCTACGTCCAGAAAGTATTGAAGCGTTCTCAATGCCTGCCTGTTTCATTAAATGCTTGATATGACGATTGAGGGCGTCACAGGAATATGAAATGTTACCTTTTGTGGTTATCTTTTTCGTGATCGAGAAACATTTATTTTGATAAGAAATAAATAAATGTTCATCGGGATCAAGACCAAGGTATTTATCTGGGTCAGGACCCAAACCAATCTTATTTTTTAGCCGCCATTTTAGGTAGTTAGTAGTTAACTCTCGCAAAAGTTTACTCTCAAAATAAAATGTATGATCAGAACCTCTAATTTTGAACTCAGAGTTAAACCTACCTGATTTGTGTAAGATATCTTTTAAATGCATACGGTTTATCTGAATAGTTGTGCAAGCAGAACCAAAGAAAAAAGCAAGCAAACAAACGTCGCGCTCCGCTTGGGTGCTCAACTCTTTAGTCACTTTGAACAGCCAGTCGCGCTGACTTTTTTCGATTAAAGGCGGTAACGCCATTGTAAGTATACTCGAATATAAACTGAATATAACAACAGTAGCATAAAAAATAAGTTACTGATATTAAATGAACGTGACTTCTGTAGGACTTATTAATAATGGTTTTCACGGAAAGCAGGGTAGGGAAGACATGTAAAGTTACGCCAGGGAAGTTAAAGTGAATAGCGGTCATGGGGTTTGATTGTACAGCCACCAGCAGTAAATTTAATTCAGATTGCTGGTGGCTGTTGTAAGCTAGCAGAAAAAAGCCCTTGTGTTGGTATCAACATACTGGCTTTTATCGCCTGTGAAAGCCACTGAAATGTAATCCTACACTTCAGCGTTACGAGTAGCAATTTAAGAGAATTAGTGCGTTATATTTGTAATAACGCATGAATATAGGGGATGGCTTCCTTTAAGTTATAAGGAACATACCACCAAGTGCTATCCTTACTTGATAAGCCATCTGGTTTAGAGATCGATATGAGTGTTTCATTTTTATGCATAATCTCCACTTGTCTCAAAGTGTTTTTCCCATATTCGTTGCCATAACTAAATAATATAGAAATAACAACTCCAGTATTTGGTATCGTGAAACTCACTTCGCCATAAAAAATGATGTACTCTTCAAACTCTTCAGTAGAAATTTCTATCACTTTAAGTATGATGTCATCATAAGCATTATTTCCATAAGTTCGATCTGAAAGCCCTTTTACGGATTCTTTAATATCTTGTGAATACCTGTCTTCTGTTTCACCTGTGATAGAGCTTTCTAAAGCATAAAGTAGTTTTTGTTTTATTAAGTGATCGGCAATATATTTCCTGTCGAGATTTAACCGCCACTTATGCTCTTTAAGTAGTTTTTCTGGGAAATCTGAGCAATAAAAATCACCTACATAGTGACTTCCCCTTTCAGCCATGCCAAAAGCCACGCCTGAAAATAACACTTCTAACGACCATATAGAGGCGTTATCATGTTCATCACCTAAATACTGGCAACCAAGTTTGTTACCATATTCTTCGAGGGTCATACCGTTAATGGTGACAGATGTAAAACTGTCCTCTAATGGTTCAAGTGCATCATCCCGCTCATCTCTAATAAATATAAATTCCACCTGAATATCTAAATCCAAAAAAGAGACATACATTAAGACATTGTATTGATATAAATGATCAAACTTATCAACTTCGCAGTTGTAACCTTGGTAGCTAATTTTAAACTCTTCAGGGGATATGGCACGTAATCGCTTTGCTAGGTCATTTGCGTGTTGATCAACAAGTTCATCATCGCCATTGCTAGCACTACTGCCATAATTCTTAATGAATTTTCCGTACATTTCCGCTCTAGCACCAAACTCATCATCCTTGACAAGGTGATTTCCATTCATTAAGTGAGCAATTTGACTATGATTTTTACCATACAGGGTATTCGCTAAATAGTTCTCTGCACGTCTTCTATCTAAAGGCGCTTTATCTTTAAACTGAGAAGATAGGCCACCTAGTTGTTCGATCATAGCCGAGTGCTGGTTGCTTTTATTTTCTTTGGTTAATTGGTGGCACAACATCGAGAGTAAATCTGACGTAGTCAGTGCGTCTTGCAGGCGAGCAGTCGCCGCATTGAACTGTTTTTTTGATAGCATGGCGCGTATCTTCCTTAAATTAAGTTATCGGAATATAGTGTCAAAAACTGATTCTCTCCTTAGAGCCTGACAACCGAATAAATTAAGGCTGATAGCATAATAAGGTTTTCATGTATTACTGAGTCGTACTTGGCCGAACGCAAAAAGCGCGAGAGAGGCAACGGCAACGACAACCGATAAGTAAGCATAAACCTGTCCATCAGATGACGCAAATAAAATCTTAAAAGTAGCAAGGTATCATTTAAGTGACAATAGGTGGATGTGAGATCTAAATTTGCAATTTGCTGGTGGCCTTTATTTTGTAACTGGAGTGTATTACCGATACCGTGTACCGGCCTTAAGTGAAAATTTAGTGCCGATGTAAGATTAAATGCCTTTTCCGTTCTTTTAAATCATTAGTCTGCAGATCACGGAAAGCAGATTTTACAGTTCTGCAAATTGATACAGGTATTCGTGGTGGCTATGCTATATTTATGATAATTATTGAGATCACAAAGGAATATGTATGGACTTTTTTGACTTGGAAATGCAAAAGAAGATTGCTGAAAAAGATTTATCTAAAGGCGACTCAATTTGGCCGACTTGTATAGTGCAACTACCAAATGGGCAAAAGCAGGCATTAAGTTTCCCGTTTCAAAATAACGAGGAAAAAGCATATAATTTATTAAAATTACGTCGCTACATTCAAAGAGTTCACGCTGATAGTTACATGTTGGTATTAGAGGTTTGGGTATCGGCAGAGCAAATTCCAACGATGACAGAAAATCGACAAGAAGAGGTTTTATTTGCCGTTCACGACGGGAATGAAGAGACACATTACAATTGGCCTATTACACGTAATGATGACGGCACAGGAATGCTAACAGAGCCAAGAGATAACGATATGGCGAATGCACAAGGTTCATTTGCTGATTTATTTGATATTACTGTGTTTGAACAATTGAATACTACTCAAAAACGTAAACTCGATAAAGTTATTGATAAGATGATGAAAACATATCATTAAACGTTAAGGGGGAGGGCGCGGCAAGAGCAGCCGCTAATTAATTTCCATGTCGCAAAGTAACTGCATAGCTAAGTTCACGCTCCAATTTGGTTCGCTTTTAGGGTAAGAATCGAAGTTTCTTATTAATGATAAATGCGAACATTCATCCTTACAGAGTTCTTCTTGTTCTTCGTGATAATAAGAATTGAGTGATTCGAATGAAACGATAGTAAACCACTTTTTTGAATCATCGACATATAACCTTACTTTATCTTGCTTCATAGAGTCTTGTGATAACTGAACCAGTACATTTGCAATGCATGGGACCTCGTTATTTAACCAGGCTGGATACTCTGAATTATGCATTCTAACTCCTGTAATAAACTTAATTTATACGAATTAAGTATGGCACAAATAATTAAGTGTTAATTATGAAAGCCACACACAATCCCGCTATTTTACCCATTCCGATATTTCCTTCAATGTACGCGCATTACCTGTAAACGAAGTGCAGTTTGAGCGAGTTGCTAATTTAGGATGCTTATTTACCCATTCTTTAAGAGCTATATGGCAAGGGCTATCGACAAACGCATCCGTAAAAGAATGGTAATGATAGTCATCTTTCTTCACAAGCGGAACGCCAAAACAGGCCGCAAAGTCAACTATCTCAGCTTCATTCAATTTTGAAAGGTCGACGACATTTTCATCATCATATCGACAAAGATGGTAGCCGACCCTATTGCGGGAAGTCCCCATCCTACAAGCATTTTCATCTAAATATTTCAGCGTTGCATTGCTAATTTCTGCTCGACCAGTAGCACCGGATCTGAGTATTTTAGGTTTTTTCTCGGAGATCATTACCCCTCGGTAGCCAAATTCTGCAATAAATGTCCTGTTCCCAACCGTTTTGCTGTAAATCAGATCTCTACTCATATCAATTCCTTGTGTTGATCATTAACAGAGAGTATAGCCATTATCGGCACATTCACCGTTTCCGTAATCTCTGGCCAGCAGCTCACTGAAAACGAATAAAGATGCTAAGTATTTTGTATAGCCATTTGTATCTACGTAAAAAAGGCCTCCATCTGCATAATTTGTAGCTGGTGGCCTTTTTCTAATAAAAACATTTATACGAGTCAATGTCTGATATTATTACTATTATCAAAAGGTGAATTAAGATTTGTATTGATATGCAAATGACTTTCTCGGTTCTGTACCGCAGCAGCAAGAGATTTCACCACAAGACTGACGATAACACCCAAAAATACTCAATTTCGTTTTTTGTGTTTTTGAATAATATAGCGGCAAATAAACACTCTAAGGCGAAAATGAAATATATAAATCAGAATAGATCTACCGATCTAAATTCACTACTAAGTGAAATAAAAGCGATTCTAGGCATAAAGTTATCTCGCGCTAAAGAACGACACGCAACAGCTATGGGCTTGAATAGTTACAACCATCTTATTGGGAAAATCAAAAGGGAGGGTGAGGTAAGCACTGAACTAAGCTCTTACATTGATTTAGCTAAAAATCAAATGTTCTCGGTCCATGATGTGTCGCTAACCGAAGAACAGATCATATCGCTTACAATTGTACTTGGAAAACATTCAAGAGCAGCACCTACCCAGGGGGCTGAACCTACATTTATGGATTACTTGAAGTTCAGCCTATTCAATTCAGCACAATCCAATCCGTATCTTTTGTTTACATTTTCCCAGCTAAACTTAATTGAGAATGAGGCAACACATAACAAGTGGATCACCGACTACATAGACACCGGTAATATTGATCCCAAGCTTATAGCATCAATCAAGGTTGCAATAAAAACGCTTCGTAAAGCGATGGTGAAATCTCTATTATCAGGTGGATATGACTCACGCTATGCCGCTGTAAGCGAACTTAAGGATTACCGCGCTGCGACAACTAAGAGTGGTGAAAACCATCTTATTAATACTTACTACTTCCCCATCACTACCATAGCAAATGCTCATGATCCAATCTCAATTTGCGTAACTAAAAAGGGACTTTGCGATGCAGCTAAAATCAGCAGCGACCTGCCTATGTCTACGTGCTCTAAAGCGACAGACCTCAGAGATCTATTTTTTAATTCGGTTATACCTCAAGAGTTCTATTTTGAAGAATACGAATCGATAAGCGAGCACTCAGGCCCACACTTATTCTTAGATAATAATGCTGATTTGTTTACAGATGACGATGCAGATGAAAGTGAGGAAGAAGTCGTATTTTGGTGTGAACTTTTAAAGCCTCAAGCTAGTCATCCAAGTGTGAATCTATTTCATTCTAATTTTCACAATGTCGAATACGATATAAATATAATAAACAACACTCCAACTAAATATGAACAACTCCTTATTCCCAAAAGTGTATTTAACGAATTTGACTTTGACCTTTTCGTAACACTGAACAATGATAAGTCTTACAATCTTGAACGAGCACCTTTCAATTGCCATGAGTTCACATTGGAAGAAGATTTCTGCGACAGAGACTATGTAAATGTTAGTGTGATACCTATTACGACAGTAGGGTACGCTTTAAGTAAAGACCAACTTAGTGCAATTCAAGAATATTTAAATAAATCAATCCAATCACCGTGTAAGAAAGACTATTATAGCGTTGTTTCAGAAGCATTAGTGTCACCGACTCACTCATCAGACAATGAAAGTTGTAGCACATCATCGAGCATTTATAATAAATCACTCGCCAAGTTACTCCATGATAATCCGGACATCTCAATAAGCATTGCTAATAATAAAAATGCACTTTACTACACCGTATCATCGGCAAGCTTAAAGTCAGATTATGGTTGCGAGTACAGCCCTATATCAACCACAGAATATGGATTAACTAATTACGACTTCGATCATAACGAGTTTGCACAATTAGCTCTCATTACACCTTTATTTAACGAACTTAGGGCACAAAATGAGTCAATTAAAGCCATGGACTGCTACTACGACAACTTAAGGAAGAAAGAGATTATTATCGCTGGTGATCATGCTCCTTTCCACTTTGAGACTACAGCCCACGCATCTTCTTTTGAAGAGTTGATGGCGGCGATAAGAATAGAGCAGTGCAATAATATCTATTTGATTATAGAAGATAGGGAAAGTAGTGATGATGCCATTTATCTAGTTGGATTCAATCATAGCGGTGAGCAGGTTTTCAATCTAACTTACTTCTTTCTACTTCAATTTATGTTTGGACTGGAAAATTACCACCTGGGTAAGTTTATAGAAGATGTTCGAGAGTTGATTGAGGGAGGTCTATTCTGTTATGAAGACGAGATCACTAGCTATGCATTGAGTGAAATTTTAGAAAATGGAGAGGATGATGACTTAATCACTCAGGAAACTCATGGGCTCGATATGTTTATGAACGAAACTGAATTCGTAAATGAGTATTTTTCTAGCTACAAGAATAACGAACCATGCCATGACGCTATCATTTTAAGCGTGGAGGGCGAGTGTAATGGGGACGTATTAAATATACTCAAGAATCAAGTTAGATTTAGCAAGATTGGACTTAATTGTGAAACCGAGATCGAGCAAATATACCAAATAACACCACTTCCAGTCAGCGATTCAATTCCTTCTGAAATAGAAAAGGGCACAAATCTTTTCGTTGGTAAGTATGTCGGTACAACTCGTTATGCTGATATTGCAATAAGAGCAAAAAATTTCATCACTGAAGAACTGCTACCAGAAAAAGAGGGTGATGTTTTCAAGATTACAACCTACCGAGGTAGCGGCGTTTCAAGTCACGTAACTCTTACTGGTGTTTGTGGAAGTCGTAAGTAGCCGAGTGTAGTGGTTTACTAGCCACTACAGTAAGTCTTAAGTAATCAAGGGAATTAAACATGATCACAGACGAAAATAGTAAATCACTTCCTTCAATAGAACTTGAAATATTGCATGAAGAAGCAGACGAAGCAAATTCTCTTGTGGATGAAGCTTCGATACTATTCAAAGCGATGTTTGAAAGCAAAAATCTTGAGAAAAATAAAGACGATCACGTTCTACTTCTTAAAAGGTTGTTGGATTTCGAGGGAAATTTAATAAATGTTCCAATTCTAAATTATTTATTTGCCACCATAGCCCGAGTATGTCTGAATAGTCATGATTATAAAAATGCAATTAAATACGCACAAGCTGGCATTGAAGTAAATCTCAAGCAAAGTGACGCTCAAGGGGTTCGAGTGAACAACGTTGTTATATTGGACACTGCTTGCATGATGGGGGCACACAAAGAAGCCATAAAATTATTTGATAAAAGCCCCAATATAGCGGATGAAAGCGTTAAGAATATGCTGCAAAATATGCCATCTGATAGTGATGCAGATGCGATTTTTCAGAAAATGTTAAAAAGTACCAAAAGGCCTAAAAGCCTAGTTCTTTGTTTGAACGAGCAATTGTGGCATGAAGAAAAGCCACTAAAGACACTAATGCGAATGATGGATATCTCTAGGAGTGAGGCCCTTAAATATAAGGCGGCAGCAGATAACCTCGCAGATAGTAATTACGAACCAGAATAAGTAACCTTAGTATGGCCACTACTTACTATATTGCTGGTGGCCTTTCTTTCCCTACATTAGACCTGTCATGTCAGTATAAATACCGTTTCCGTTCCTTTAAATCACTAGCGCAGATCACGAAAAACTGGGAGTGGCAGGCGTAAAAAACCGGATATCAATACGGCCTTTGTTCTGGTGGTACTTTGTGAGTGAGTAATTATAAATGTGGGATTGAAAAAGAGGCACTATACCTGGCTATCTTCTTATCAAGTCTAGGAGCTAACCATTTTTTAAAATCTAGGCGAAGTTCTATTTCACGGACGTCATGAGTTGAGTAAACAGTGCGTCCGTTTTGTTCGTAAGGCTTTAGCCATTTTGTAATTGCTGCTGCTGTCCATAGTCTCTTGTTTTTCAAATTAGAGGCTGTTTGCCATTTTAAGCCCCAAAGGTCGGGAATTAAGAAATCAGGGCAGGTAATTAGTTTTTTTTCCAACCTTGGAGCTAACCACTTTTGGAAGTCTTGATGTTGTTCAGCCTCAATTACTTTTTCCACGGCATAAAATTTGTATTTACCATCTGTTTTTGCCTTTCCTAGAAAGCGCTTGATTGCCCCATCAGTCCATAAACGTTCATTCTTCAAACGCCAAACAGTTTGCCAATCAGCCAACCATTTAAACCTAGCTATTTCTCGCTGTTTCTGTCGAAGCTCGCTAAAATCCTGTTTTTCTTTTGTTGAGTAAACTAACTGCTTATATCCAATCCACTGTGGCATAAAGGCTCCGATTATGCGTAATGATTTCTGATAATGGCAGCTCCATAGCAAGCCATTCTTCACATAATGAGTTTAGCATCAGGACAACACAATAGCGCTTGCTGATTGTTAACCCAAAATACCGTTTCCGGTGTTTGGCGGAAAATACTCACTTATTTTGTTTATACGGCCACCACCGGTGAAATTAATTAAGACTGCTGGTGGCGGTTACTAGGCTAACTACTCAATGACTGCGCTAGCTGCGTTAATTCACATACCAGTTGAATGACGTTTTCCTGTTTTTGTAACGATAAATTGAAGAATTCTGATACTAGAATTGATACTAGAATTGATTGTACTGTAATAATGTTTTTCATCATGTTTTATTTAATGTTACATATTAATAACCGGCATATGCAAATTTAATATTGATTATTTTTAATTAACTGCATGTCCACCGTTTCCGTTGGTTCGGCCATTACATGAAGAGATCACGGAACCAGGGTAGGGAAGAGTTGAGTAGTTCGATGTGAAAAGCATACGACTTGTAATCAGACGTAGGGACACTAATAACAGATGTCGGAGGATATTTAAGATTTACCACTAAGTGAATAACTGGCTGACTGTTTTCATTGGTATGAACATTCTTACTCGACCATTAATTTCGCAAAGAACGTCGAAACCATATTTAGCGTAAAATGACTCAGCTTGTTCAGTTAAACAATCAACAACGATGGCATAAGCTCTCATGTGAGAGTTAATTTCCCAAAGGTACTCTAACGCTTTAATTAAGCTAACTTTGCCTAACCCACTCCCATGAAATTCTTTATGGACGGCAAGTTGAGCCAAAAGAAAAACAGGAACCGGATAACGTGGTAACTTTTTAGCCATTGCTTGTGGCAATGTATCACGACTAATTGAACTTGGCGCGATACTATAAAAGGAACAGATAGGATATTTTTTATTTGGTAATGGCGCTGAAGCAGGTAAGACCATAGTGCGGCTAATACCGGCTTGCATATGTTTGGCTGCTTGAGTTTGGATAAAGTCATTTAGCTCTTTTTCGCCACAATCAAATGATGCTCTGTCATGTTGTGATTTATCCAGTTCCTTGAAAGTCTTTAAATAACTCAATTGAACTCACCATTTTGAGTAAATGCAGCAGCTTCAAGTAATGCTTTATTCGGGGCTTTAGCTTCATTACAAGCAGCCATAAATTGGTCAAATACATTCGCTTCAACGGTAATACTTTCATGCTCAGAAACTACTTTGGTTGAATCTTCGTCCATTAAACGAACGACGTATTCAGTTAAACTTTTCAAACCAAGTAAAGCAGATGCTTTCTCAGCCTTAGCTTTGATTTCTTCATCCAAACGGATATCAAGTCTTGATGTAGCCATAAAACCTCCAATTGTACGGAGTAATTCCGTAAATTATTTGATTATAGTTTTTAAACAACTAAAGATCAACTTGTACGGAACTATTACGGATTTAATCTATACCTTGCGAATGTAATATCTGTTTTTAATGCGATTAATTTTAATTAACTCTATTTCCACCATTTCCGAACATTCCCTGCTTAGTCGGGGATTTTTCTTTGGAATATCATTAAACGCTCCTTGCAATTGTCGTGTACACGACTATAATGTCTGTATATTCAAAACAAAGGAAACCACACAGATGATCACTAAAACCAATAAATTTAAACTTGAGCTATTCAACGTACCAAAAGACACTATTCAGTCAAATCTAACTATTCAAAACTCAGACATTTTGGAGTGGAAGTTAGATAAAATCACCCGAATTAACGATTCAGATGTGGCGATTATGTTGGTAACAATGAAAGAGTTTGTAGACACTGATCACATAGATGGTGAAGTTGGGATATCTGCCAACAATCATGAGGTGATGGGTACTGACTTGTACATTTATGAGCTTGAGGGTACACCTATGAGCCTAAGTAACGAAGAAGACCAGACCGCACAATCTGAGGGTTGGGCACTCTTCGATGCAGATGGCGAGATTCAACTTCAAAAAATTGATGAAATGGAAACTTTCGCAAAGGATGAAGACGCTCATGAGTTTGTCAAAACAGCAGCAGAAAAAAGCTCTAAGCTCCACTTAAAGGTGAAAGATATACTTCGCTTTCATAGTAGCAAAGAGTTCGATATTGTTTTTGGCTAAACACAACTAAACCCCGAAAATTATCGGGGTTTTCTTTTGCCTGTTATTCAAGTTTAGATCACTTGAGAACATTCCTCTGTCGCTAGGACGTACAGGTGACTACAACGGTTTTAGTCGCAATTATACTTGCAACGCAATACTATGGGATTACAATAGTTAGATGTTAAGTGTTTTGTTATTAAGGTGAAGCGATGCCAGTTGAGCGAATATTGTCCGAGGCCGACATAAAAAAAGTGATTAAGGCGAACAGCAAGCCACCTTTTGCGGTTAGAAATAAAGCTCTTGTGTTGGTATCAACGTACTGGCTTTTATCCCCTGTAGAAGCCAGTACGTTGCGTCTTGAAGATGTAATGGATAGAGATGGTCAGTTTTATCGCATTTGGGTACTACCCGATCATGTTGCGCAAAATGGTCAAGCAAGAGAAATTAGAACGTCTGATCATATAGCCAAATTAATGCAAGCCTATATGGATTGGTGGATTGCTAACGGGCTGTATGAATCGGGCAAAAAAGCGTATCAAGGCAGAGATCCGAAAGCTCCTTTTATCCTAAACGATAATTATCAGAAGTACGCTTTATCAAAGCGTGAAAAGGATAGCGCAGGAGTGCTACCAGTAGCGTTAAACAAGAAGTTGAACTCACTGCTTGATAACTCTGGAATTAAGGGCTGTAGCGCAAGCTCGTTTCGTGATAGCGGCATTAAAATGTTTTACGATAATGGTGCAAGATATAATGATTTAAGAGATTTTACGGGCATCAAAACCAAGAAAAGCTTGGATGGTAAAATCAGACCACATGAAGCTGAACTTGAATCTGTAATGAATAATCTTTTTAAAAATATATAGATGTAGGTAAGTAAAAAATGACAGAACAAAAAGAGAAGCTATCCAAAGATGTTTCGTACAACAAAAAGCGTGAGCCATTGTTTCGTGTTGAGATCAGCACTGCCGATACTGCTGAAGATGGTGAAGAAATGAGACAGATGAAAACGGCTATTGTGAATAAATCAGGTTCAGCCAAAAAAGGTGTGATTGATATGTATCGGTTTGCCAAAGAAAACGGTTTTTTTAACAAAGAGGAATAGAATGTGGCTTTTGCGATTGGAAAAATTAAGGATGGTCTCGCTATCGGATGGGACAGTGTTATTTCTGAAGATAAGGCTATTAAAGAGGCTTATGAACGTTCAATGTTAAGTCATGACGTTCATTGCATTATGGTCGGTGAATCTGAGAAAGACGAAAATGTTGACGTTAAGTTCATTGTCATTGGTGGTTCGTTTTATCGCTCACATGAACTTTAGCCAAGTAAGGAATTAAGTGATACTCAATCTCAACATTCAGATTTTCTCGAGAGAATGTTAGAGTTCCCTTTGTTAGAGTTCCCTTTGTTACCGTTTCCGTCGGTTCGGCCACTGCATGAAACTAACACGGAAACCATAGGATTGCAGATAGGGGCTAGTTAGATGATGACATAGGGGGCATTATCGACTTCGGCATGAATTGTTTTATTGCGTATTGCTAATGGTTCAAAGCGTTGTTGATGATAACGTTTGATAGTGCTTATAACTTCTTTCTTATTTGTGATTATCCATTGTTTTATATTGGATATTTCAGGATCATTAACTTGAATGTGTGTAAAGTTTCCTTCCCACCACATCCATTCTGACAGCGCTTGAAGTATATTTTCTTTTTTAAACAAGTTATTGATCTGTTCCTTTTCTCTTTTTAAATCAAAAAATTCACCTGATAATTCATCTTTATCAAGTTGCGTATCAATAGGCGTTAAACGGCTAATTTTAAACAGCGTAATTTCTTTTTGTAAGTTATGTGTCAATGTTAAATGGGTAGATAAATACAACCAAACATCAACATCTTCCATTAAAGCTTGTTCTGGCTCAAACTTATTTTTTTTAACATCACACCACTGATTATATTTTATCTCTAAGGCTTCATAATTGTCTTCAATATCGATGTATTTATCCATTTCAATAATCGAGGTAAAAAGAACATCAGATCTCTGTAAGATTACAGCTCTAATGGAATAACGCTCACGATTACTAATTTTACCTATATCAGCTTTTCTGAATCTCAATAGAGCTTCAAGAGAGAAGGTCGCCACAACTCTAAATTCATTATGCAACTTGAACCATTCATCATGTTCAATACAGGGAAAATCAGCAACTTGTTTTGATGTTAGTCTCGCATTATCAATTTTGATTATATTCAAACTACAATTTTTTATAATGACACTCATGATTCCACCATGTAACCGCACCTAAATAGATACTAAAAAGTATAGTTACCCTGAGTATTTGAACTTAATTCAAGTGATGCTCAACATTACCACCGTTTCCATATAAGGTCACAGACCTGCCGATCTCGGAAAGCAGGGTAGGGAAGACAGATAAGGTTACGCGTAGGAAAGTTAAAGTGAATAGCGGTCATTATCAGAGAGGGGGTTTGATTGTACAGCCACCAGCAGTAAATTTAATTCAGATTGCTGATGGCGGTTGCAGGGCTAACTACTCAATGACTGCGCTAGCTGCGTTAACTCACTAACCAGTTGAATAAAGTTCTCCTGTTTTTCTAACGATAAATTGAAGAATTTTGATACTAGAATTGATACTAGAATTGATACTAGAATTGACAATATAATTGATAATAATGCAGTAAGATTTTTCATCATTTTAATTTAATGTTACATATTTATAACCGCCATATACAAATTAAATATGATTTTTTTTAATTAACTGCGTTTACGCCATTTACAGCGAAGCGTATACGGGAGCCGTTTGCCACTTAAAGGCAGGAAACTTAAATACTAATTTCAAAACAATTCGACAGCGTGATCGATGATATGACGGAAGAGTTTATCCTTCGAATGACAAAGACCATTGCCGATCTCGTGACCTTGAAGCGTTAGTTTACAAAGCCGGAGATCAAGGGGGTATCATAGGTGAATTGAGAAATATTGGCGAGTTTGAATTTGTCGAATCCAACAATTAACTATTAGGAACAACGAAATAATTCCTATCTGAACAATTAATATTGGGCTCCGCAATTATTTTTTCATGGCGGCTATTTACTTTTAAATAACTTGTCTTTCATCAAAATAAAAATGACACTAAAAACAAGAAATGTAAGCATACTCATCAGATTAAAGCCTAAAATGTTTAGATAACTCCATTCTGAAATAAAGCCTCGTAACCGAAGGACAAACACTATAATTGTATTAGAAACAGGACGCACATAATGTACGCCTTGTTTCTATTAACAGTTTGAGTGAAAAATTAAGCAGTTAATTTGTAACTAATTAATTCCTTGTTCCAAGGTTGCTGTAACGTGGTCAAGCTCTTTCCAATTGCATAAAAAAATGCAGTAGAAGCCCCCCCGTTTAACCCATTGCCAAGCATCGTGAGTTGATCACGCTTAGCTGGCACACCGTCGACTAATCCTTCAGGAAGCTGCTTAAAGCGCGACACTTCAGTGAAGGTGAATAGTCTAAAATCACCTAGCGGATCATTGTTTTTTTTCAATAATTTAGGGTCTTCAATCCTTACGCGGCCATAGCCCGCACTGATCGTAGACAGACTAGTTACCTCATCAGTCACCACTCTATTTTTCCAATCGGTTTCTAATGACTTCTTCCTAAGAGAAGCGCCGATATTAAAAGCTTTGTCAGGGATCGTACTAGGATCATCGAGCAAGTGCTTTATTGGAGTTGTATTCGTCCGAGCTAATTCATCCATAAAATCAAGATTGATATTTATGCCATTAGTAACAAATACCACGAATAACCTTTTTCTATTTTCTATGTCACCATAATCTTTACCGGCAACGCCCTTGTAACCACCATTCTCATTAAAGTCTCCTGCGACGTGCATCGTGTACCCTTTTATACCGAGAATTCGCTTGAGCTGGTGGAAGGACAGGCTGTTAAAATAAGGTACAACTTGCTCTATAAATATAAGCGGTGCCTTAAAGTTTGACATCTGCAAAGTCATGAGTGTTGAAACAGTTAGGTGGCCAAAATTTTCATCCCATTCAGGCGCATCTCTATTTTTAACGTTTAACGAACTGAACGACTTACAAACGATACCAGCTGTCCACATGTGAACATCAGGTATCGCAGCAGGAAATAGCTCATGTATATCCATTGCCGCAGTAACCGTTTTGCCTTTTTTGTAGGTAGGGTTGTTGTTTGTGAATGTATCCACGAACTTAGACTCGATCTCATTCACGAAAGCCAATTCAGTGTCGAGTCCAACTTTCTTGAATCCGTCTGCGAGGCCAATATCAGCACAACCGACTCCAGCGTATAGACTGCCTGAACTCAATTTACCATTAATGATGGCTTCCGCCATGTATTCAATGCGATCTCTCACACTCTTGCTTCGAGGGGTCTCACAAAAAATTAACCGGTTTTTATTATAAATCATCATGAGCTCAGTCTCGCCTTCAAAAATCTTAGCGATAGTCTGATTTCTTAGATCGAGTCGAGACCCAATGCGAACACCGTCCCGATATTTGTAATTTTTGCTGCTTATATTGTGCGTACCATTATCATCAGCGGTAATCACAATCTTTCTAAGTTCAGGAAAATAATCGACGTTAATTAATTGTCCAGGCGGAAAGCCAACTTCGGGTAATTTAGTTAAATTTTCAATATTTATTCTACCGACAGTAGCTGATGGTTTTTGTAGCGTTATGATTTCAAAATGTTTCATTTGAGGTACCTGCTTGATTTGGATTGCTCAAAGAGCGGGTTGAGTGGGGTAGTGCAAGTCATATTACGATTAGATAATCGAGTACATGATTACCTTATTATTATCGATTGCCTGGTTGTACATATCAGATAAACTTGGTTGAGTTGCACATTTAAAATAACGAGATACTTTGTCCATTTCTCGCTGTATAACAACTTCAAGTACACCTCGTGACGCAGAAGAAACTTCTTCTACACCGACTGCTAACTTAAATCCATCTTGATCGATAGCGGTTGTTGTATTGTTCATAAGTGTCTCCATAGACGGTTTGAAAGGTAGGCCATGCAGTACGCATGTGTCATTGAGTAGCCTTAGCTGACATTTGGTGATAAAGCATCACAAAACAGATAATGCGAGTCACAAGTAGAAATGACTTGGAACGTGCTTTAGCTGTTATTAGTTACTTAGATATGTTGTTTTGATTAGTGTGACGTCGTCACGCGCAAGAAAAATACGCATTAAATTAAGTCGCCATTGGACTTATTTGAATATTGAATTGGAAGTGAGGTCGAAACCTAACTACATCGTAGCACAGTTATTAAAAATATAAAGCTTCAACCACTTAAGCTAAGTTGTAGCCTATCGCGTAGGATATATCGTAAGTCCATCACAGGAATACCAAGATACCGATAATAAGTTTACATACAAGGCAGTTAAAAACGCTGACCATAATGGATAAGCTTAAATGCATATGACTAATAATATGCCCACTGGCAGATTTGTTATCTGTCCACCGTTTCCTATCAGAATCATGTTAACCACTCATTTTTAAATAGTTTTTTAACTTCAACTTGCTATGTAGCTATTTAACTGTCAGTATAAACGCAAATATACAACTATAGTTGCGTTATGATTGGAAGGCCACTTGTAGACAATGAGCTGTTTAAGCCATTGATAAGTCGTAATTACGGCAAGAATACAGAATTGAAGTACCGCAACAAACTTTTGTTGTTATTGGCTGGATTGGTCGGCTTACGAGAAATTGAATTAACACTGGTAACTATTGATTTATTTGTATCTCCGACGGGCGCGTTAAACGAGTTTGTTATCTTGCCTGACTCGATAGCAAGGGACGGTAACGAACGGCCTATATTACTATCAAATGAGCACATCAAGGATGCGCTGGAGCAATACATTAAATGGCTTATTCAAACGGGTATTAATACTCAACCAGGCAAGCACTACCTTGGTCTAGATCCCACCGCTGAATTGCTAGTTAATGATGATCTTAAAAAATTTTCATTGCAAAAGAGAGGGAACGATGACCGATTGAGTCCACACGCTATGAACAAGCGACTGGATAAACTAATTCAAGATGCTGGCTTATGGGATAAAGGTGTAAGACGTTTATCTCTGATCAGAACGTGCGTAATTGAATCTTATAGGTGTGGAATGTCTGTATCTGACATCTGTATTACCACCGGTTTTAGTGATGATAGTATCTCGAAAATATTGATCATGGACTACACAGCATACAGTCCAATCAGTGCGTTCTTTATTAAACGAAAAGAAACTAAGCAACGGCGACTTGAATCCTTTAAAAAACGCCGCCGCTTTATGATTTAACTAATGGGAAACTTAATATGAGTCATGAACGAATAAAAGGCGATAAAGCGATAACAACAATCATCGAAAATAGACTTAAGAAATGGAAAAATGAACAATCGGAAAAAGGGTTTACAGTCACGACTGAGCTTGATTCTGAGGAAACAAAACAATTCACGGCTTGGAACTCTAATCTTGAAATAGAAGCTGTAGCGGGTACTAGAACAGTGGTAGATAACTGTGAGGTTTCTTATCATTTTTATAGTTCAAATATGGACTTTGGTGAATAAAGTCGCGATAGGAAATTTAACATGATTGGAAATTGGTTTTGGAGAAGGTTAGAAAAGGGATCACCAACAGATGCAGTAATTTACATCAGTATGCGTCTATTTATAGTTGCAGCAGTATTAATAGGTTTTAGTATCTATTATTTCATCCCAAATTCAAACGTATTAGTTTCACTTGGGATTGCGTGTAGTTGCTTTTGTTTAATGACTTCGGCGCTTAGTTGGTTTTTACGAAATGATTAAGATGGGAAACTTAGCAGTGGTTACTTGGATTATTGATGATTGGGGCGTAATGAAGCGTCCCAATGGAAAATATGCTGTGATGTTTGGTGATGATGATATGGCCACTGCTAGCGGGTTATATGGAACGCGTAGATCGGCTAAAAAGCAAATCACTCACTACATTGCAAATGGATTGCCGCGAGGGCCGTTTCATGGCGCTTACAAGCAATTAAACGCAACGAATTAAATATGGGAAACTTCGATGCTATCAAATGAATACCTAAACACGCTGACGATTAGTGAAGTCTGTTATATCATGGCTGTAGCTGGGGCTATAGCTTTTACCATACCAATGTTGGTTGCTAGCTTTATTATTGCACTCAAGTTCAAAATGATTAAACGAACACAAAAAGACCCTGCTTTTTTCTTTATGACTAAACCAGTCAATATTATTATTTTATTTATTATAGCAATAAGCTCAGCCATGACATTTCAATCTTCAGGTCGATATTATTTAAGCATGTTGAATGCAGGAGGAACCGCAACTGTGTTAATTGGCGTATATGATACAAGAACTCAAGTGATGGTAGGTGAGGATTATAGTAAGTTTAGTGAAGAATCTTTTACTATGTATATTGGTATAGAGGACTATGAAAACTTTAAAATTAAACTATCAGAGCGTTCTAATCTCGACGTTGAATCTCTAAACTGGAAAGAAGCGAGAGATGCTGCAGTTGCGTTTAGTGGGAACATGTAATTATACATTTTGAATGTAGGAAACTTATGAGTTCAAATTTTAGGAGTTACCTATCCTCACCACTAGACGCAGTTTTAGAAATAATTGGTGTTAGTGAAAGTACTCCGGATGTATTGATATTTTCAATAGTGGAACAAATTGCGCTTCTCGCAATTGTTAATGATGACGATGAAATGGTTATAGCTTGTCAGACAAAAATTGATGCTTTAAACCTCTAATTACCAAATGGGAAACTTTCGATGACAGATAACAGCGAGTTTTGCGATCAAATGGCGAAAGCCATTGTGTCTCTAGGTACAGGAGAAGCCCTCGCATGCATGACTAGAAGATATGCGCAGTGGTTCAACATCAAGGTAAGGAAATTGAGTTTAAGTGCGATATTGGCACTGTCTCATTTCAACCAATAGACCTAAAAAAACACTAACTATTATGATGGAAACTTGAACAATGAATATTAGTAACTTTAAGATATATCTAAAAGAGTCGACTTTAAGTTTGGCATTTGCTGCTCTTCTTACTGCAATTCTATATATCACCATTGGCACTGAAGGGTTGGTTTCAATTGTTTTATGGTTCTTCAATGCAGCCACTGGTGGGAATTTACAGGGCTAGGAAACTGAATGTTAGATCGAATTTTAAAATTATATTGGACGCCAAAGGGGACATCTTTTTGGAAAGCTAACCTACTATCAGTATTAATTGGTTCAGTGTTATTAGCGCTATGGGTATTAACAGGGATAGTACCAGCTGATTATGCGATTGGCATTTTCATTTTAGTTGTTCTAGTTCAACTGTTGCTTGCAACTTGTGCCAGATATCATTATGGCCATGTAAATCCAAATAAAAATAGACTTTTAAAAATGGGGAACTTGGAATGAAACATTTGTTACTTGCTACTTTTGTGGGTCTTATTCTTTTTTATTTGTGGGGGACACTTAAGACAAGGGAGTGTTCGCCTAACGATGCGCTTTGTACATCTAATAAATATAAGTCAGAATAGGAAACCTGAATAAGAATTATTAATGCTATATTTTCAATGAGATAGTTAGTTTGAGACTGTATAAGCAATATAGTTATAAGCAAAGCAATCAATTACACGGGAACAAAATGAATAATATAACAGGCACTCTGAAGGTCGGATTTGGTGAATACATAAAAAAATGTTTTTGCGGGAACCCATTTGTAGCAGGAGTGTGTAGAGGTGGTGACATTCAAACAAAATGCGAACCATGTCGTTTAATGGCGCCAGCAAAGAAGAATGGGTAAATTTGTGGAATTTATTGAAATACCAATAACGCTGAATGCGATAAGAATTGATGGAAATAAACTCACGGCTTCAGTAATTGACCAATTTCAAATAAAGTCATTATTTGATTACATAGCTAAGCATCAGATAGCAGATTTTAACTTTGATTCTTATAAAGTTAGTTCGATTTGCCGAATTAGTTCATTACCAATCTTAAAAAGATATCGAACTCACTTATCAAGTTTACATGATAAGGAAACTGTCGCACGATTAATGCGACGATTTTCCAGTTGTCGTGAGTTCGGTATGTGGTCTATAGAAGGTGAGATTTTTTTGCATCCGATTGGTGCTGATTCATATTATAAATATGACAATAGTTGGGATGAGACATTAGAAGAGTTTAATTCATTATTTAAAAACATACCTAAAGCCATATACGGAATTTAATCTAGTTAAATAACTAGATATCAACGCGGTATCTCAAGGCAGTGCCAATAAGAGTTTGACGCGTTACCGACTGCCTGATAAGGGGTTATCCTTGAAGGTGTAACCGTGACACTAGCTCTGAGACCTTCTGATAAAGTGCCAGAACTCCTCTTTAAAGCTTGTTTAACATTGTGTCGATTGCCTTTTAAGTTCGATGCCGCTATAGTTTGAGCGTCAAAGGGATTTTCGCTGACATTAAATATTGCCCTCACTTCCAATTTTACTCCTCAAATGCTATCCAGCAGCATTAACCAATTCAAATATTTATCAACCACAGTTATGTGTTGTGCTTTTTCGTGTCGGTCAAATTTTCCGTGGCACTACACATACCTGTAATTGATGTTATATACATCAAAGCAAGTGGAATAGGTTTTAAGCCGCGATACCAAATAGATTGGTAACCTACTTACAATAAGCTCAATGAGCTCATACAAAATCGTCGAGGACTACCCATGAATATTGATCGAAACATTTTGAATATGTTTATTAAAACTAGCAACCGGTACAATTTGATACTTAACGGTGAGAATGACAGCCATGCTGATAATCATCCTGAAAACGTTGGTGAGTGGAGAAAAGAGCATCCTGGCACTCTTGATGACCTACCTATAAAATTTTTAAATCAACTACTAGATCTGAGTTTTCGTAAGGACTCACATCCATATTTTATATTTAAACTGAGTGAGCACGAGTGTTTCTTATTCGGTTCTCATAGCAAAGATCCGGACTGCAGAGATATTGCTGTAGAAAAAAGGTTTTACATTTCTATAAGCAATCAGAACAGATCTGAATATGGTGATGTGAATGATTACGAAAATGTATTGTTCACAACTAATTACTTTGAAGATCTGGTGGTTAGATTCGAAGAATTGATTGATAACCGGTTACAAAAACTGTTATTAAATAAAGCTATGTCACTCGTTAGTAAACTTTGGAGTATCGAACACGTTTGCATAACAAGTGAACCACATTTGAAAGAACTAAATGAAACGCAGGGCAAATTGATTAATGAATTAATTCATTGTATCGATGATAAAAACAACCAGTCCACAGTTAATGGTGAAATGCTCAGTAAGGAACAGGTTGCTAGCACCCTAACTGAGTACCCTTTTAAATTCATTAACTACGTTGCTATTGAATCATCAGCTGATACTGGTGAGACAATGTTCATTCTAAACGAATGCGCTGCTGCATAAGAGTGACATCATAATCCAATTTAAACGGGATTATGGTGCTTTTTAAACGTCATTAATCACTGCAGGAAATAGATAGTACCTGCATTAAAACATCAATTAAAACTCGCAATTAAGCGGACTGGAGAATTTTATGCAACAAGAAGTGGCCACAGACAAAGTTGAGCACAAGGTACATCGTTTGATCGGAAAACCAATAAAAACACAATTCGGCATTGCCATCGTTAAATCCTTTATTCGTTCAAAAAATTGGTTCGCGATCGAGTATCCAGATGGCGCAATGGGCTGGGTGAATGAAAGTCAGTTTACTGAAGTCGAAGAGTTGGATGGTTACTATGGATAATAGGCATCTAACACGCGATTTAAAGCTATATCTGGCTGTTCTGGTAGAGGAGGAGCAAGTTGCTAAACAAGCAGGTAATACTGATTTTTTATGCGCCATGCAGCATGCTCGGGTTAATCTTGAAAGCTTACTCGAAAGACATGGCATATCACGGACAACAACACTCGACAATGTTGAACTTCCATTAATGAAGCAATCAGACCAGATGGAAATAATAGAGCCACACGATGAATCGCTGTGGATAACAGCTATCATTGAAGGGCGTTGGGTGAATGCATTGGTCTTAAATAGCCCTGGTATTGATTGTATTAATAATGGTCGTGTTAGTCAGTGCACAGTTGCCAAGAAAAGATTTCGCGATTGGAGTAAATCTTACCGCGATGAGATGGGCTATTGTTATAACAGAGGTCTTAATTTCGATGATTTACCGAAAGGTTTGTTAGACGGGATTATTGGTCGACTGGAAACACTACCCCAGATAAACGTTAATTAATTTTAAATAAGCAGGGCGGCATTTGAGTCGCCCCTGCTAATCTACATGATTACGAACAGCTTCAAAACAGTGTATTTCGACATAATGCCATTTTGTATGCATACATATGGTCACAAACGGCACCCATATCTCAATTGCTTATTTACCACCATACTCACAGGATATTTTCTATTTAGACTTTATCAAGTCCTTTCTTACTCCGAAGTTGCTTGGCCATTTCGGATAGAGCATAACTAATCGCTTTTTCTTTGCTGCCCACATCCTTAACTTCGCTCTTTATGAAAACCATATTGTCATGATCTTCTTTGCTAAACAAAAATGATTGTGGTTTTCGGCCACCGACTTTTTGATTTAATTTAAAATTTTTCTGTGCTTTACGCAATTGAGCTTTTCGCAGCTCCACTTTATCTTCAGCTTTAGCAGCCAATTTATTTCACTCCAATTAAGTATTCATCTATTCAGAGGTTAATGGATAACAGAATAACCAGAAAGTCTTGCTGCAGTGTTTAAGTCCTCGTAAAAACCAGCACGTTCTTCATCACTGAGCAAACCAAATGTTGGCCACGTATTATTTACTAACTTCATTGAAAGAGCATCAGCTAGATTTTCTCGTATTTGAGTATCAACCCATTCAAATTTAGATAGGTCTTCAGAAAGACCGCCCCCTTCCAGTAACTCTAATAATTGAGGTTGATTCAATCTAATACCTGAAGACATTTCTAATTGTTCAACTGCATCTTTAATAAACTCTCTATCGAAAGTAAATCCATCTTTTGTGATAACCACATGTTTAGCTATACGCTTCTTGAATTCACCATGATGACCTTCAATTATGAGCGTTGCGGCTTTACCTTGCATTCCACGAGGTAATCGCCCCTTAATGCCCTTTGTGACACGTCTAGCATACTCATACTCGAAAGCGAACAGGCCTTTGCTTTGGCGGTATAGTTCGGTATCAACCAGTAAATGTCCTTTATCCCTGGTCTTCATTGCTACAATCTCAGAAAGACGCGATTTACCGGTACCAGATTGACTTAAGATGATTGAGTGATTTTCATCACCACCAGATTTAAACAAATTATTTGTGTGAGAAGCATTTCCATCTCGAGGAGCAAATGTTAAATCTGCTGCATTTCTAAATAATTCAGGATCACCGTGTGGGTCTAAAAAGTCATTCATTGACTGTATAGCTATACAATTTATATTATTTTCCAGCATATTTAATTTAGCCCCCAAAGTATCACACCGAAGAAAATCACTCATTTTTTGATTGACCATCATATTTGCCGATTTACTATCGTTAATACTTTTCATAAGCATCCTTTATACTATTACAATGGGGTGGTAATGGCTCTTTCCGTCACAAGAATCACGTCCATGTTGTCAAAACCCCGTGATAAATGGTGTTATTGTTTAACATCCGATTTGGGAACTAATTTGATACTATTTTTCATTCTATTTTCAATTGAGACAGAGATAAATATAGCGAAAAAGCAGGACGAATATACTAACATCAAAGTACTAACCCCCGCGACAAAGAACTTTACACCTGAAATCATCACACCCGTAACAGCGAATAATACAAGATTGGCTATAGCTATAAAACAGAAAACAACCATTGCTACGCGTATATGCTGTTCAACGGTAAAATCGAGCATTGAACCTATTTTATTAGCAATCTTATTTACTTTGTTCAGAATAATTACTTCACTAATTTTACTCATATTACAATTTCAAACCTTTTCTAGTGTGCCTTTTAACCAGAGAGTCTACTAACAATGAACTAATAACCCACAACACTCCCACTGAGAACACGAATGTGACCCACCAGTTTATGTAAGTACTAATATTAAACGTAAAAACAATTAATTCATCAATAATGGGCACGATTAGCCATTTGCTATAGCCCATATATGACAAGGCTAAATACATAATCCACACTGCATTTTTGAAGTAAAGGTCACAGTCATATAACTTTTCACTGTAAGGCTTTTTCATAAAAAGTCCTTTGCATTGCATTTATTTCCGTTAACGTTAAGTTCCAGAAGATTCTAGATGACGTTTAATAAATATCTTGGTGCTTTGGTCAACACGTACATCAACTAAATATTCTAACAGGTTAGCTCTATCAAACACTGAAAGGTACTCTTTGTAATCACCAATATACTCAGTACGAGCTATTTTTACTCTTAGATACTCTTTTCGAGCAGGAAAGAAAAAACAGCTGTAACCAGCATTACAGATATTAGCATAGGAGCCCAAATGTAATCGGATAAAGGCGTGTTCGCTAGAGCTGCGGTCAGTAAGATTACAGATGTAATTGAGCCAAACTCACACCAACGACTCGCTGTTGGTAAAACAAAGGCTTTCAGATTCTTGCTATTTTTCATGAAATTAATTCCCTAAGAGGGGGCCTGATTAATATTTTCGTTCAAAATAACTATCTACGCTATTAATTGTTTAATTATGGATTTAATTGAACATGTGCAGGAGAATGATTTAACCAAGATGTATATGTTTCATCATAACTAATGGCGCCACTTTTAATATCTCTGACGCCTCCTGTATCAGAGAGTAGAATTAATACTCTCAACCGTCTCGCCCCGTCTTTCAAGACAACATATTGCTTTCCGGAAACCTCACAACGGAACATTACTTTCCAGTTGCTCCCAAAGAATTCCCAATTTAGTAAGTAATGGACAAAAACTGTGAAGCCCAAAACGATCAAGCCTAATGATAACCCCACAATAGTGTTCATTTCATAAGAGCCAATTGCAAACGCTACTACAAAGATAGTTAGTGGGTTGATCGCAAGCGAATACCAACGATCCTTTTCGCTTAATTCTAGCAATTCATTTAATGTTATATTTTCGTGCATAACTTATCCTTGTTCATCATGGATCATTTCCACTAATTCTTAAAAAGAGATTTGCTGCAAGAATATACTTACATCAATTTTAGGATTTGTCTTCATAAATTAGTCAATAGACTTAGATGCTTTCTTGTCTGAATATTTTTTTTTAAAATATGAATAAAGTACTTCGCACCCAAACAAAAATAGGCCTACTAGAAGAAACCCAATTTATAAACTCTCAAATTTCGGACCATCAAGTGAGAGTTTTAAACTCACGGTCAATAATGTAAGTGCTATAAATAAAACACCTGTCTGAACTGGATTGTTAATCATCTAAGCATTACTCCTACGAACGTTGAAATGTGGTACCACAAATAAGTAAAGTCTGGACCATTAGACAGAACTTAAGCCCCGTGTAAAATCTGTTTATTTAAAAGCATATTGGCATCAATTAGATCACTAAATGTCATTTTTTCAGTGATTGTAAGTAGCGACCTAGCTTCGAGAATTAATGCGTATTTTTGTAAACTTTCGCAGTTCGACTGAGAAGTATATAAATTACAGTGACTAAATTCTGCGCTTCCAACTATCTCAATATTTCTAGATATTTCAAAAATAGCTTCACGACCTTTGAATATGTGGACTTTATATGCTGGTGATTCAAAGACAAACGCCGTGCTGATAACTAACAATACGACCGTGGGTATGATCAATCGATATCCCTGTGAGAAATACGATGCAACTAGATTGTGCAATTTCGATTTACTTCCATAAATCAGATAGAAGCCTGCAAAGAAGTTTAAAAATAAAAACAACACAATGGTGACGGATATTACTAGGCCAATATTATAGCTAGTTTCCAGTCCTAAACTACTTAACACGTTTTCGAACATATAACTTCCTTAGTGGTATTGCAGTGATCACTTTGTGATAGATTGAATGAAAGACTAAACAAGCCTTAGATGTTTTTCTTGTGTATCATCAATGACAATTATGTTATTGAACTGACGCTGTACTTTTGAACCTTTCTTAATTTCAGTGACACTGCCATAACAATTATATATAGCTTCTGTTGTTTTTAATGTTATTTGGTCATTGGATAAAAAACGGCCAAGTTGCACCTCCACATCAATTACTTCTCCGCAGTCCTTAATGGTTTTCATGTATTCTTCATTCTCATAACGGAATAGCTCTACCCAGCTATTGAACATATAGCGCTGAGAAAATCTTGCGCATAGATACGCAAACGGCTTAATTAATAGCGCGTAGCTGCCCCCTGAAAGTAAGGCATGTAAAAATGATGATAACGCCTGCGTCTCAGGCAGAAAAGCAAGTATGTTGAGTCCAGTTAGATCATTGACAAAAGAAAAAGGTGAGAAACTAATAGCACTAAACCAATATAGAACACAGAACAACAGTCCTAAAAAGGTTAAAGCACTTGCTAGATAATCAAATTTTTCTGATAGTTTTTCATTCATGTTGTGGTTCGCTCCGTGTTAATTAAGACTTTTTTTTTGATGTGAAAATTGAGTTTTTACCAAATTTTCTTCTAAACGTTCTCTTTACTACTTTAGATAGTGACATCATCAAGCACAGCCACAAAACCAAACCGTCAACGCCAAGGGTGGGGGATGCAAACCAACCTATACCATGACCTAGTAATTTAATATAAAGTGATAAGACAAACATTAACGAGGCTATCAAGCTATAAATTAAATACTGTATGAAATGTTTAGTTAATATTTTTGGTTTCACTAGAATTTACCTTTTAAATTACTCTTTAATTCATCATCCTTAGACTGCAGTTCAGCTTGAGCACCGTATTGCATATCAAATATTAAAAGGTTGACCGCGTCATATACATAAAGGCAATTTTGAGTTTTAATTATTTCTTTCATCTTCATTTGAGTTGGCAGAGAAAATCTATTCATCACTTCTTTATACTCAGAACCAGAAAGTTCCTTATCACTCTGATTAACCATCCATTTACGTAGTGGTATGAACTTTCGCTCACTCTGAATTAACCTAAGTCCTGAAAAGAAACCACAATATGGGTGGACTGTGACGTGAAACAGTATCCCTAAAAAAAACGAAACAAAAAATATAACGCCTGGAGTAATGAAACCAAATAATCCAGTTATAATAAGTATGTACCGACCATAACAGAGGCAATTAAGTCGATCCAATGCAGCCTCTCCACTAATTACAAGTCGTGTACTTTCAGAGAACACTTCATGATTGTATATCATTTTACTACCTTCAGATTTTGAATTACACCATGATTGCCATGCATAATTTAATCATACATTACTACAATAAATGGTTAAGTATCTTAATAGAGTTCGATTACGAGGCCTACTAGCTATTGGTTATTTCAACCTTGAAGCTACAGCCACTTATTCACCCCCAACGCTTTGCTAGTTCAAGGCACTTACTGCAAGTCACTTTGCTCGAACCATTTGAAACTGTAAGGTCAAAGGAGCCGCGATTAGGGGTACACAGCAAATCACCACCTTCTCTTTTTAGTCGTCCCTTAATCAATTTTTCGTGCAAATGTATGTGATTAACCGACCTTTTATTTACGCCATCGCCATTTCCATTTGAAGACAAACCTGAAAGCACTATCTTCGAAGCTGTAGACCATTCTACAGGGATGTTCAGTAAGTCATTAAACGTTCTAGCCTCAGCTTCAAGCTTCATCGTTTGCTGCTTATCGTCCTGTTCTTTGGTGGCGTTACGATCATTAACTGTTTTAATCTGTGCAGCTTCATATTCAACGTAATCACTTTTAAGATAAAAACATATTCCTGAATCAGTATTTGTTGCCACCAGTTCTGTACCAGCCTTTAATTCAACTTTTAATTTATAAGTAATCTTTCGTTCAATTGTACAAATTGATTTACCGTCACTACTTACTACGCAATCAAATTTAAGGAGGCGTACAAGAGCAGGATCTACAAATTTGCTGGTACTGTATGTATCGAGTGCAGTAGGAGGCAAAATCACGTCATCCTCCTTACCGTCCGGCTGCAATACTTGAACTGATTGCCACTCTTCATTACGTGTACTTAAGTGGTCGTGGGCGTCAGTGGATAGGTCGTTACCCCACGCTTGACGGTTCAATCGCTTAGCGGCAACTAATGATGCACCAGAACCAAAGAAAGGGTCAGCAACAATATCGCCTTCAGCTGAACTTTGCTCAATCAATGTCTCGAATAGTCCAACCGGCTTCTCAGTTGGGTAGCCGCGATGAACACGCTTGAAACTGAGTACATCAGGGATACCCAAGTTATTCAATTTGCGCTTACCTTTTTCGAAGAACAGAACGAATTCATATTGCGCTCGGAAATGATAACCCATACCTAATACTTCCTTGTTCCAAACTAACGGTTTCCAAAATTTGAACCCCGCATCCTCGCCAACAGGTTTGGCATGAAACATAGTTTCTTGATCGCACATAAAATAGAAATGTGAATTAGGCTTTAACACGCGATAGACTTCAGCGAACAACTCAACAAAACGCTCGTTAGGAAAGATGCTAAACCAGTTATTACTGGAACCTTTGCTTTGCTTGAGTCTCGTTGTAGAGCCAATTTTGCGATGTTTTTCTAGTGATTCATACGGAAGGTCCGTTATTAGCAGGTCAACACTGCTATCAGCTAGTGACTTAAGCCACTCCACTGCATCTTGTTGTGATAACTTCATCTATTGCCCTTATCTGCGTGTATAAATACCAATTTCTTAATCAATATTAAGAACGTCTTTGGCTTGTTCCTTTAGCTGCTTCATGTCCGATTTTAGTGCTTCTGCATTCCAGGCTGCATTGCTGTATATGTTGTGGTACTAGCGCGGCTGAATCCAACGGTGTTTGTTCTTTTAATGAAATTATCATGGCACTTGTCAGATCGCCTTTGCGATTTAATCGCTTCGTTAAGCACAGCCCTTAGACTTAACAGATCGGCCAAATTATCTCTTATCTCACTCATTACAATCACATCCAATAAATCGATTTTGGTCCCGCGTATATGAGATGAACCATCACGGGACAAGGTTGTTTATTAAGCTTTAATTAATAATACTTGATTACGATGTAATCACAAGTTAAATTGATTACAATGTAATCCAGCTTGCATCTGCGAAAATGTTACACCGCTAGATAACAAGGATTACCCCAGTAATTTAACCACGTCAGTAAGTGGTACCGGCAAGAAAAGTATAGGAATGTTGTTATGACTAGAATGTCTGAGGCTCATTTTGAGTTTATTCAAAACAAGATGAAATAGGCTACTTCAGCTGCTTCAAAAAATCAGAACAAAGGTACCAGTGTTGCATCAGTAACTAAAAAACCAAAAACCATAAAACTTCAGAAAAAGACTCGGGTCACAAGTTTATTAGCTTCACCGCATACACGGGCACTGACGGCATTGCACAAAAACCCAAGTTTACTTAAACGAAATCAAGAGCACTTCTTGCAAGTGCGCGTGTTTGAGCATTTAGAATTTGAGATGCCAGAAATCTATGACCTAACTTACGCAATCCCAAATGGTGGTCTTCGTTCGAATAAAACGGCAGGTGATATACTAGCCGAAGGCCTAAAGAAAGGTTATCCAGATACCGCGCTAGATGCAGCTCGTGGAATTTATCATGGCTTCCGGTGTGAAATTAAAACAAATGTCCGGACAAGGACTGAAAACCAGATAGAGTACGCAGATAAATTACGTGCTCAAGGGTATTGCGTAGTATTTTGTTATGGCTTCGAGGCTGTAATAGCAGCATTCGAGGAATACTGGAACTTGGCTGCTGGTGGCGTTATGAGTCAATTTGATTATCGAAGCAAGAAGTAACCATGTTTAAGTGCTCCTAAAGGGGGAGGGCGCTCTACCAATTCATCCATCTTCATTGACATTGGTGGAGCAACTAATATAAAGTTTACTCACTAAGCAACGTCTAAGCCGACCTGATGACGAAAAATACCGGCTCACTTCCAATGCACAACTAAATAAACCTCATTGATAGACCTGTTTAAATCAACTTAAGTGGCCACTACACCTTAAGTTCAGAACATCGATCCCATTTAGCCGCAATTCAATTAGACACTAATCCCATTAAACATTAACTCAACCAGACACTAGTCGATGTTACTAGATACAGCTATGCCTTTTTACTCAGCGCTCTTAATGCGAGAAAGCATAACTGTTTCAAGTGACTTCGTTCACTAAAACTGTCGGATTCAGGCTAATAATACCGACAAATGCTCTTAGCATTGCCCCCTTTCAAATCGCCTTTTGGCAACCTTCAATGTATGGAAAAAACCATGACAGCACTAACACTCAAGCCTACGCCAGTTTCAAAACTGTCCAAGGTTAATTACGTAGCTTTGTATTCACAGCTAAGTCTTATCCAACTAGATGATGCATGTATTGCATTGATGAAGAAGCAAATAACGGATAACGAACCGTTTAATGGTCATACTGATTCAACACTCATGCGATTAGTTGGTCCAATACTAAGAGCAAACGAAATTGAACCATCATTTTTCTTTTACTCAGGACATAAGGTATGGGTGCTCACCGCAAAAGATCGCGAAGGGAACCTAATTGACTTTCCATTTAGTATGGAAGTTTTGATGGCCACTGATAATTAAAAGAAAACGGGATAGACCGGTACATCGAAATGCCGGCATCCTTTAACAACCACCCATTAGGGTCATTCAATTAGGTCTCTCATTAAGACCGACTATACAATTAGGTACTCACAATGAATACTCCAATTACGTTTGAAATCATCCAATCGCAATATGAACAAGAACTGGCGCACTGTATGCGTGCCTACCATATCGATTCTTGGAATACCAAACCACAAAAAGTTGGTTTAACTAATCATAAAACTAAATACGGACGGGCAATGACAAATGCTGATGTATTGATTAACAAGGCATTTATAGGCACAAAGTCTTACAATCAACTGAAGAAAACTATCCGACATGAACTCGCTCATTTCGCGGCAGGTCTTAAGCATAGTCATGACAATGTATTTAAGATGTGCTTGATGGTGTTTGATGGTGAAATTTCGGTGCCACAACACGAAATCGATGAAATCGAATCCAATATCTCTTTTAAATGGCAAGTATATGCAAATTTGGAAGATGGTAATCGGATTCATATAGGTGGCGTACATAAAAAGACAAAAACCTATACCAATTACAATCAAAGTGAACGAAAAAATCGAAGTTGTAATGGTGTGAAGGTGAACACCTTTGACTTTGAGTTAACCGTATAACGCTGAACAATTATGGCAATGCATTCTCGCATTGCTTTTTGTGCAAACCAAACCGTCCACTAGGACATATCTACAAGGCATCATCAATGCCTTCTTACAATCAATAGGTAAAACTATGAATATTTCAAACTTCAACTCAATAGAAATCACGACAATAACTAAAGCACTTCAGTTCTTGCAAGCTAACCTTGACCAAGATCTTATCGCTAAATTTGCAGAAGAAGGACACGACATTTTAGCTAATGACTTTTCTCTGCAGCAACTCGAAGCAAAGGTTGAACGTTTAAATGAAGACAAACCAATTCAATCTCTACTTAAAACATCAATTCAAGACTGGCGTCTTGGTCAAGGTTATGAATTGCATGATCTACCAATCGACCAACAGGGAAAATATACACTTGATGTATCTTACGCACCAGAAAGTGGACAGTTATATTTTGCTGTTTATAACGCAAGCTTTGATAGACATGATCTATCCACTACAGGATTAAATGGGATCCTAGAAATCAGAGCTGGATTACCAACGATCTCACTAGGAGTACATCCTGATGAAAACGTTATCCATATTACATCAAATACTTCGAACAGCCTGGCTGTCGTACCAGAGAACAGTAATGATCACGGTAAGTGGGGACCGGTTGATTTTGTCGACCGCAACTTCCCTGGTTACGTTTTTGAGTCGAATGATTCGGAGTGGTTCATGGAAACTCGCACTACGCTTGCTCATGAGGCATTAGATGGATTTGACTTCGGCGATAGAATTGTTGAAGACACGACTCAAAGTTGGGAAATAGGGGGGGCAGCAGGCCTCGACTCACCAGTTTGGAAAAAAGACATTGAATTATTCAACGGTATAGAAACAACGGTCGAAGTCATTTTTAACAAAGATGGTACACATATTACATCTTGTAAAGAGATAACCGAACCCACCACTGTAATTTAGTAATCAAAATCAATTGATGGCGATTCAAGTATAAACAACGCACCTCTTAATGAGGTCACCGTCAATTCAACCAAGGCATTACGCTTTGGTTGTTTTAATTTACCAACCTGTCATTACCTATGACGAACATTAACTCAATATGTCCATTAGGACCCTAGAAGGAAATTCAATCATGAACGCTCTACTAAAACCGTTAGTACATCAGTCAAAGCTATTAAACGAACCGATAGTACCTACACCCGAATTAATTAAAGAGTTCAACATTAGTGCAAAGACATCGATTGCACGTAGCAAACCATCAGCTCCATTAAAGCAGTTACTTGCAGATGGGTTGATTACTGGCAGCGTCCTCAATTATGGCAAGGGAAGGGCTAATAAAGACTCAGAGGCAATCATTGACGCAACAGGTCGATGTATTGATTATGACTTTTGTTACGCGCCATTTCCAGAGCTACTTGGTACCGAGTACGATACAATTTATTGTGGGTACGTAGTTAACACTTTGCCACCAGGCGGAGCACGGGAACACGTTTGGCAGCAAATGGCTAACGCAACAAAAGGTTTTTGCTACGTCGCGGCACGCAGTAATACTGACCGCGGCATCAAAGGCATTCCTCATGAAGACGGAGTCAGAACATCGATCTCAACTTTTCAGCGAGGATACTGTAAAAATGAGCTCATGTCCGAAGCATTGAGTTACTTTAAACATGTTGTTGAGTTAAAAACAAAGGGAGCGTACCGCATGGTTCAGTGCAGCCACTCCCCATTTGACGAAGCCCAGTAATGTAATTTCAATAAACCAGTCGGTAGCAGGCATTTAGACCGACAAGCGCATTATTGCGCTGCCTATATTGTGTAAGCAGTATCAACCTTCCTAGTTTTCACTGGGAAACAACCAACTAGCCCATAGGGCAAGGATCATTCAATGATAAATCCAACAATACGCGGTACCTTTAACCGTTTAACGAATACAGTCAAAATGATTAGCGGTGAAGAAAAAACGTTTCGCAACGCCGAGCTATCAGCAGCAAGCGGCACCCACGCAGAAACCATGCTGAATAAATGGGCGCGGGGTACTGGCCGAATAGGTAACAATGAGTGCATTAAAGTGCACTAAATTAAACTCAGTATCCATCAGCTTTAATGCTGGTGGATGCTCCTTCCAATTATCCAAGAGGACCATCCATGAACAACATAACATCAACAACATTAGAAATTAATTCGCTATCCTTTTCAAATGGTGATGACGAAATTGAAAAGTTGATTGGCACTAAGATGAATGTAGATGAAGATCAGAAAGAACTACTTGATCGGCAATCTGAATGTGAACTTAAAAGCAATGACTTATCAATCGTAGATAATATCGTTATTGCCAAAGTGAAAACTATATTGGAACCACATAATTATGAGGTGAGTACTGATCGTATCTTTGATGCTTGCGAGGGTGCTTGGTCTATTTATGCGACCGGTCCTAATGGGAGTGTTGGTTTTATAGGAGTCACATATCAGTAATGATGATCGTGCATCCGTTTGAAACCAGTGACGCGTGACGACGTCACACTGCTAGCAAGTATCTCAAACTAAATGCCTAATCCTTGGCACACGATTAAAAATAAATTCAATGAATAACACGAAGAATACCGGCTAATTAGCCGGTATTCTTCGTTGTAAATCCTGAACGTGGAATTGGCATAAAAAAAAGGTTTAGAAGTACTCAACAACTGGCCATAAACGAGAAGATTCCAGTAAAATTAAAAATACGTTAGATGTGTATGTAGGATCCTAAAAATAAGATAGTGAGCGTGATGTAGTCACGCTCACTATCTTAATTTACCTGTCTTCTAGGTAACCACTAGGCTGGTGGTCATAAATAACACCATTACCACTAGAATGTTGTTCTGGCTGGCTTGAAAACCCTTTAATGTCTCTTAAGGCTGCATCTATATTCGCAGTTCTCCTATCTGCAGATGTTAAATTTTTAGGACTTACATGTTGGGTTGCCATATTGAGTTCGTTTATACGCGCACAACTATTAAAAAGAAGGTTGAATGGCATACCTTTACTTCTGTAATAATCACTTGCATAAGCTCCATCAACGGCAGATTTTAACCTCTCAATGGAGTTAGTCTTTAATCTTTCAGAAATTAGCCTTAACTGAGACTTATTAGGGACCATTGATGAATGCTTGCAATCTACAACACTTGCATAATAGCCAAATACTTCGACCGCTGATTTCAGGTGAACGGGCACGCCTTTCTGGTCAATGGACGTGCGTGACTTATCAACCATTACTGGGATTTGGTGACCAGGTGAAGATTCAATTTCTTTAGCATGATTCGGAATGGTAAAGAGTTTTTTGAAATGCTCAAAAGTCTTGTCATGGTCAATCCTATTAACATTAGTCAGACCGTACTCATCATAATATCTTGTAATATCCTCAATAGAGATGGATTGTGCGTGCAATATTTTTATATTATCAACCAGTGTTGCTTCTCGAATGTCAAACCAACTTCGGCATGTAGGCTTATAGCGTTCTCTTGTAACGCGGATAAATAAGCCATAATATTCCAGTAATGATAATGAAGAACTCATGATTCGTTAATTTCTAGATTAACAGATTTAAGATCTTTTTGCGCACTGTTCCACTTTTCTCTTGTAGCTTTACTCATCCCTAGAAATTCATTAAACTCCTTGGTCTCATTGGTTACAATGGCAGAAGCATCTAGGTCGAAAACCATTTTTGTCTTCATAATAATCATATGTTCTAAATCAGCAATAACTTCCATTATATTTTCTTTTTTAGCAAGTAATCTTTTCACTTTACTAGATAACATTGCAGTCGGTTTATTAGGTGTTTTCAGAGGAACACCGTTACTTCTTAAAAATGTAGTAACGGTAGCTAATGAACTTCTATCTCTATGCAAAAGACCCTTTGAGTTATAATCCAACAAATCTTTTTCGTACTTAGTCAGAATCAGATAGCAGTCCAGCGCCCAATCAATCGACTCTTCTACATGCTCACTATCATCCAGTTTATATGGTCGTTTAGGTAACCTAGCCCTTACTGGTTTAATAACCATACCACTGTCAATAAGAGATTCGGTTTCGATGTCTGGATTATCCAAAAGTAACAAGCGTTCACGTTTTTTACGCTTAGCTTTGCAAAAAGTAAAGGACATATCATTATGTCCGTTTTTATCTTTAATCTTTATTGCTTCAAATGTTTCAAAGTATTGCAGATGCCTTAAATCGTCAAAGGCCTCGATAATATGTTTATGAATATTACGAGTACGCTGCTGTCTTGAACGGGGGTTTTTTATCCCGTCTAATTCCTGTAAAAACCATAAATCGCGTAGAGTTGAAGCTCTTACATTTAAAGACTTGGCCCTTCCATGTTCATCGGACCCATTTATGCTTTCTAGATATAAATAAACAGAGCGTGCGTAAAATTTATCTATTTGATTAAATTGTCCGACAAGAATTTGTCTAAATGAATCACTGTACCATTCAGCTAAATGTTCATTACACTGAATGATTATCGTATTATTTGAGAAATCGAATCCAATTGAGTTAAAAGCATTATGAGAGATCCATTTATCTGCAGAACCTTCAGAGACGTCACCATCACTGTAAGAAACAGAGATAGTTTGTAATCTCTTTAATGAGTTTGATAATCTAACGCGAGATGATGCGCCTCCATTCAGATCAACATTTATCGATTTGTCCTTAAACTCCGAAAAGGGGATAGACACAATTTCACCAATGTATAACTTATTATCTGCAATACACTGCATGACTTTCGAAAAAATACCAAAATCTGTTTGAACGTTAAGCCCACAAGATTGGATTTCAACAGAAACACCTGATTTCATCTTATGCTTATACTTTATCAATTTGTCATGTTTATAGCTGGAAGCGAATGGGGCGAACATAGCTTTCATTGATAAAGTTGGTACGGGAGTAAGCCCCGTTGAAATGACTCTATCAGATGGTATTATTTCAATTTGATCCATTTCCCTTCCACTCAGTTCCATAGTAATTTGCCTGTTGTCATTGTTTGGATAAATATATTACTCATCAATATCCACAAGAATATTGTTGCTTATGCGCGAACAACCTGTGCATTAGTTCTTTGTGCGTGAACCATGTACGCATTGTAATTTAACTTAATTTTATAATTATCGCAATAATGCGCGACCTACATACGCTTTTATTTCATAATGTGTGGTACCAACCTGTGCTTTTGCCTTGGTAAAAAGTTATTAACGCTACAGTAATAGACTTCTAAAATGTGGATCGGCTGAATTATGAGATTATAAGGTTGATATTCATACGTATATAGGTAAATGTGTTCATTTGTCACGCAAGGTTAATTAAATTCAGTCGAGTTTAATCGAGTTCAGTTCATTTAAAACTTTGATCTACACTTTTGCAGTTATGATCTGCGCTTTTGCAGTTATGACCTGCGCTTTTGCAGTTATGACCTGCGCTTTTGCAATTATCTCCTCAAATTCCAAAGTCAAAACTAACACTTTATTGGCATTTAACTATCCGTTACCAGTAATGTATACAGTACTCTTCACAAAAATCAGGCTATACATCACTTAAAACTTACACTTCTCAGTTATGACCTGCGCTTTTCAGTTATGACCTGCGCTTTTCAGTTATGACCTGCGCTTTTCAGTTATGACCTGCGCTTATTCAGTTATGACCTGCGCTTTTCAGTTATGACCTGCGCTTTTCAGTTATGACCTGCGCTTTTCAGTTATGACCTGCGCTTATTAGTTATAACCTGCGCTTTTCAGTTATGACCTGCGCTTTTCAGTTATGACCTGCGCTTTTCAGTTATGACCTGCGCTTTTCAGTTATGACCTGCGCTTGTCAGTTATGACCTGCGCTTGTTAGTTATGACCTGCGCTTGTCAGTTATGACCTGCGCTTATCAGTTATGACCTGCGCTTGTCAGTTATGACCTGCGCCTGTCAGTTATGACCTGCGCTTTGCTATAGTGATCTGCGTTTTGCTATAGTGATCTGCGCTTAACTATAGTGATCTAATCTTTTACTAATAATGATCTACGCTTACCGGCCTTATGACCTGCGCAATACCCTCTAGTGATCTGCGCTTATGCCGGTTATGATCTGCGCTTATTAGCACATTAACAGCAACGAAACTCAGCTGTATCTCATTGATAATTCTAACTTAAACCCCGTATGTATAAGGATTGTCATTTTACCTATATAGATCTTAGATAGTTTATATGTAGATCTTATAGAGATCTTTAGTTAAAGATCCACAAGAGTGTATTTATTCATAGCTAGTTTGTATTATTGAAATTCAGCCAATCAACATATCAACAACCACAAATGCAATACTTCAGAGGTACATATTATATATTGAGGTAATTATGACATTAGTGAAAATATACGGATTAGTGACAGAGAACAAAGTAAATAAAATCAGTCGCTATGATGTATTAATAGAATCTGAATTTAAAACACAAAGAATAACTCAATCTTTTCAGCACACGTCATCCAATAGAACACTTCTGAGAGGGTTTATTGCTGCCGTCGACACGTTGACAACCCCTTGCACCGTTAAGCTCGTCAGCGTCACCTCATTGAACTTCGACTCTAAAGATAAATCCGTAGATGGGAATCTAATCAAGCTGCTAATAGAGAAGTTGGAACAAAAAAATTGTAGCTGGAAGGAAGTCATCCGCTGGGGAAAAACCAAAGCAATGCAAAATCATATTGAAAATACAAAATGCATCTCGTAATAAACAAATCAGCATCATGAAAGTCTCAAATCATGAATAACTTAATTCCCAAATCTCAAAATTCAGCCATTCCACAAATCTGAATATATACGTGTCATTATGATCGTACAAACTTAACATATTAGGAATATCAATAATGAAATTTAGCCTAGTTCCGCAAATCGGAGCCATGTTATTGCTAGTGACAACTACGGTTGCAGCTCAGACTGTGGAAATAAAATCGGGTACCTATGGCCCCAAATGGGCTAATGATGTACATGGTGAACAATCAGTTAAAGAATTAAGAAAACAAATAGTCGAATTACAGGCTGAAGTTAATCAATATCAAACTGTGTTTAATGACCTTGGTGACAAGCTTACTTCAAAGCTGACATCAATAACACATACGTTAGATACTAGAAGTAGCGCTATTAACTATATCGAAAGTAAAAATGGGGAGCAGTATGCAGAAATCATCCCTGGTTCTTTTAAAACTCAATTGTATTCACTAGCTGACCGAATGGGTATTAAGACTATTCGATGGTTCAATGTTCCAGAATGTGTTGATTGGATGATCGACTCAACGTATCAAATTGACGTAAGCGACCGTGAATCAGCAATCGGTGAATTCATCGAAGGTTATAATCTTTCTCACCATGTTTTTGATAAAGATAACTCACTAAATGTGACCTCTCTTCAACATCTGGAGGGATGTCAATGATTAATAATAAACACAAACTCGCACTATCCATTGTTATAGCTATAACTACGACTGGGTGCGCGAATAACGTCAGTAGCGGTAAGTATTCAGACCAAACAACAATTAACAGTTTGGCTGCTAATAACACATCCCTCAACGTCAGCTATATCCAGAACTCAGAAATAGGTTATGAAAAAACTCATTTAGATTCTGGTGATGTTAACGTTCAAACACCTTACATGGTCAACGATCAAAACCAGCCTGAAGAATTATATGAATTGGCTGGTCTAGATACGCCAGTTGTAAATAATAGTTCAGTAGTTGCTAATCATACATACAATGATCTGGCTAAAACTAGTGCTGAATCAGATGCAATCACTAAAAACACAGTAACAGTATTATCTCCAAAGGTAATGCTAACTAAAAATGTTGCTAGTAATAAGTCTAATAATTCAAGACCACGAACTTATGGTACTTCTAGTGTATCAGCGCTCTCATCTAAATCCAAAGTCGTGGCTGCACCTGATAAAGTAATGTCAGCTGAAGATAAGATTAGATCTCTAACGATTAACCCCTTTGATTACCAACACACACCTGAATTTTCATATTTAACTTTGAATAAAAAAACAGACCGTGTCTGGATGAGCATCGATGACGATAAAGTTAAAGAGTATTTATTAGATAAAGAATGGCGACTGGATCCAGAGTTTGAAACTGAGTCAGAAAAACCAGTCAAACCCATAGCAAAGGTACATTTTAAAGTTATAAAAGGTTCATTAAAAGAAAATTTAGAAGCACTACTTTCGGCTACAAAAAGTACTGAATTAGTTTATAGCGCTTCGCTTAATCATTATTTTTATAATGACTTTGAGCTAGAAGAGGATTCGGTACTAAAAGTCATAGACCGCATCATTGAACCATTTAAAACGCCCCATCAAGTGGTCGGAATGGCATATGTAAATGATATTTTACGTGCATACTCAAAAAATAATTAAAGGAAATAATGATGCGCTCTAAACTGAAAGCAATACCACTTGTCATTGCAATGGTGATTTCTGGGTGTTCTTTGTATACCCAACCAGATAAAACGTATGAGATGGCAAAAGAGAACCTTACTGAAGCGACTGACCTTCGAAATCAGCTGCCAGCATACAAAAATATTGAAATCAACAGTGGAATTTACATTGAAGCGATATCAAGTTCTGAGGCAAACCGTGAGAGTTGGTATTTTGAAAAGGAAGATATTAATTTTAGACAAACCCAATTTGATATTGTACTTCAAAACGTTTTCGCTGAAACAAATATCAACTTTAAATATATTGACGGCATTGACCGTACTCGACTAATTTCCGTAAATCACGATGGTACATTAGGTGAATCTCTAAAGATTATTGGCGACGCTGCCGGTTATAGCTTTACCCTTAATGCCAATACTGTGACATGGAGTAAATATGAAACGCAAACATTTGATCTTGCAATGTTCCCTGGTATTGAAACATTTGGTGTAGGTAAAGGTGGCGGTAATGTTGATTACAACAGTGATACATCTGTAACGGGTAGTTCTATTATCTCTTCTGTAGATGAATTTGTTCATACTTCGGGTGAGCTTGACGTATATCAAGATTTAAGGAAATCAATTCCATTACTACTATCTAAAGAAGGCAAATTTGAATTAAATCCAGCTACAACATCACTTTTAGTGAAAGACTTCCCAACTAATGTAAGCAAAGTTAAAAAGTACATTGGCGACCAGAATGAGATGTTAACACGCCAAGTGGCTGTAGATCTTACTGTGATAGATGTGCAGTTTGATGATGAAACTTCTCTTGGTCTTGATTGGGATCTTGTTATAAAAAATCTTGGTCAACATGCGGTTGATGTCAGTATGGGAAGTGGTTTTACTACTGGAGCTGGGACCCTTGGTGGTGTTGCCCCAATGATCATTGATAGTACAGTTGGTTCGGGTAAATTCACTGGCACTCAAATGTTAATTTCAGCATTGCAATCACAAGGTTCAGTGAGTAAGAAAACATACCCTCGTACCATCTCGCTTAATAACCGAGTAACTAAATTACGTTCGATACAGCGTACTAATTATATCCGTGAGCAAACTACAACAAATACAATTAACGTAGGGTCGGAATCCAGTATTGAACAGGGAACTGTATCTTCAGGCTTTTCTATGTATTTGTTACCGAAAATATACAGAGAAGACGTAATAATGCGACTTACTACCAATATTTCAACTCTTATTTCTATTGAAAAGAAAGGAACTACAGGGGAAGAAGCCAGCTCTGGTTCACAGGTATATATTGAATCACCGACAGTTGCAGATAAGGATTTTGATCAATCCATTATCATTCGTTCAGGCCGTACCTTGTTGATTGCAGGTTTATCTACAGTAGTAACTCAAAGTAGTAACCAGAATGCTGGTCATGACGCTCTGGGTATGAAAAAAACTTCAAGCAAGCAGCGTGTTGAAACAATTATTGCGATTACTCCTACCATTTTACGTGGTGTGAGAGGCTAGCATGTTTAACTTGAATGATTTATGGGTAATTAATCCACTTATTACACGAATTGTAGCACCTAAGAGTATTCAAGTGATTAAGCGTCATCTGAACAACTTAGACAAAGGGCTAAACAAATTTCACGTTATAAAAAAACATGGTAAAGACATTGTCACTTCAAGTGGGCAGTCTTCAGGGTATTTATTGAGTGAGTGTGTTGATCATGAAATTAGAAACGTACATGAAGTAGCTGAATTTGCTTTCATTGAACAGAAAGAAAATGAAGTTTATTGCTTGATAATAAAACAAAATGAAGTGGCTTTAGAAGTAAAGTCTGTTGAATCATATATTCATATGAACGCTCTTTCATTAATTATAAAGCTACAAAAGAAAAGTGATGGGGAAGTTGATGTGTCATTCCCAGTATTTCTCGCTGGTGAAGTATCGAAATCTTTACTTAATGGAATTGAAAATACTGAATGTACAGCATTACGAATTGAATCGATCCAGCTACCAATTGATGATAACGATACCACTAGACTTCAATTGACGCAAAATGCACCTTTACCAAAAATTATTAATTCTAATAAGCAGTATATTGCTGGTGGTTTGATTGCTCTTTTGATTGTCGGTTCTTTCTTTTTAGGTGATAAAGAAAAAGAAGAAGTAAAGGTAATTAAAGTGCCAGAGTCCCCATTTAAAGTCCTTAATAAAATTTTAACTCGTTCAGGTGTAAGTGTGAAAGGGCGTATGATTCAGACTTATGTCAATCTCAATGTAATTAACGAAATTGAGGCTGAAGGGTGGTCATTAGAATCGGTCAAGCTGAATTCTGATTCTACACATATCACGTTAAAACATGATGGTGGGTCATATGAACGATTAATATCAGTTGCAAATAAAAACAATTTTTTGGTTAAAAAATCTGGTGATAGACAGATACTTGCAACGAATACCATTAATGCAGTAATTATGCGTAGACCTACATTAATTCCTTTAGATCAAACCTTAACATATATCGAACAAGGTATTTCAAACTGGTTACCAAGTGTGAGCGTAGAGGCTGATAACAGTCGTCTCTCCAATCAAAAATGGAAAGAAACATTTCTCTTACTTAAATATAAGAACTGGGGCGTTAACGATTTCGATACTCTGGGATCTATCACAAATGGTCATCCAATTTCATTTGATAACGGGACTATTAACCATAATGAAGACGGTTATAACGGCGTGATAACACTAATTATATACGGAAATTAAAGGAGTTTTAAATGGCTACGAGTAAAAAGAATAAGAAAACACCCATAATCCAAATCGTTATGGTAGTTCTAATTTCGGTTGTAATTATCTGGCAAGTAAGTGATTTATTTACATCTGACGTGAGCGAAGGTGCTCAATTACCGGTGTCACAGGACCAAGATAAGCAAAATGTAAGTACAGAAGATAAATCATCTGTTGCTGCAATACCAATTCGTATGAATTCAGCTCCCGATTATGATGACATACTTATGGCCGCGACCATCTACAAACAAGCAATAAATCAAACAGAGGCTAAACACTTCATTCGCTTAAAGATGAGTGAACGTAGCTTAGCACTATCAGCAAAAATAATTAAAACACAAAGAGAAATGGCAGAAGACTCATTTAAACTTGCAGAATTTAAAAAACGTAAAGGTGACCTGAGTAATGACCCTGAAGACACAACTGATAGTACATCTGAATTTGTTTCAAATAACGAATATCCTGCACCAATTTTATCTACAGACCAGATACAAGGTCCTATCGATGAAATGAAAGTAGGTGTTATTCAAGTTAAAGGGTGGTCGGGTTCAGGACGTATAACAATGACCAATGATGGGAAATATGCAAACAACATCCGATTAAGCCAAGTGTTATGGGGAAGATATTTAGTTAAAGAGATCAATGCGGAACTGAAATGCGTGAACCTTTTTGATGAAAAAGCTTCTATTAAAATTCCAATGATTTGTTTCAACTAGTGAGTGTATGATGGAAGCTACAACAATGCGTGAAACTCAGTTCAATTCAATACAATTACAGCAGAAAACGCCAAACATTCAACTCATTGAAACAATCAAAGACTTTGCAAGTCGAGGGTTCAACTTTGTTCATTACAAAGATGGAACGTTTGTCGTCTCTGAACATGAGTATCGTGAAAAACCAGAAGAGTTTAATGCTCTTAGGCTTATCCTTGACTCTAATGGGGCATCAATAGCCAATTTTGGGTTTAGTGATCTCGATACAATTTCAGGTGAAATCAATCGAGCAAAGAAAATCGATTCTGAATCTTCAATGGAAGATTTAGATGAGTCTGAAGCTCAACAGCACGCTGAAGATATTATAAGTTATGCTATTAAAAATAAATGTTCAGACGTTCATTTATTTCTTAGAAACCCTCAAACAGAAGTACGTTATAACCGTTACGGTAAGGCAGTTAGGGCCGGTACTGGTGGTCAATCTTATGATGAATTGAAGCGTATGACCGCGCGTTTATTTAACTGGGCTGGTGCAAATAACAGTCAGGACGACTTTAATGAGATGAGCATCCAAGATACGACATTAACCATGAAGATTAAACTGGATAATCAAATGGTTGAAACTCGGTTACGAATTGAAAAATCGCCTCTTGAAACAAAGGGCGATATGAAAATTGTTATTCGTGTTAGTCCTGCTGTGCAATCTAAAAGTTTAAAAAACATGAATATTGCTCCACCGAGCGAAAAATTATTCAGCGACATAATGAAAAAGCCAAATGGTATGATCGTTGTCTCTGGTCCTACTGGTAGTGGTAAGACAACATTGCTCCACGCTTTGTTACATGAAATCCCTAAAACAGCATTTTGTTCAACAATCGAAGATCCGGTGGAGTTACTTGCGAATTACAACCCTCTTATCTCACAACACAATTTGATGCAGGACCTCGGTTACAATAAGCAGTTGCGTTCATTGCTGCGACAAGATCCTAATGTAATAGCCATTGGTGAAATGCGTGATGAAGAAACAGCTAGATCTTCAATCAGAGCATCGTTAACGGGTCATTTAATTATTACTACCATTCATACCAACAACAGCCTTGGGATACCCTCTCGCCTTAATGATATGGGAGTAAAGTATAATGAATTAGCATTACCTGATGTTCTAAGTCTGCTTATTGCTGTTCGTTTAACGCCAACTCTTTGTCGTGATTGCTCAACACCTTTGTCAAACCATAAAGAAATGGGCGAGCTAATAAAGACTAGGCCATTGGCAAACATAAATTCAATTCGAATTAAAAGTGCTAGAGGCTGCTCTAAATGTGTCAGTGGCGTTACTGGTCGTGAGAGTCTAATTGAGTTTATTGTCATTAATGATGAGTTCAGAGATTATTTAAGGTTGGGTGATATGGATGGCGCAAAAAAACTATTGAAGACAAGAGGGTGGAAATCATTACAGGATCTTGCGTGGGACAAAATTAATAGTGGCCAACTTGACCCACAAGATGCAGAAATGACGATTAAAGACATTTTATTTGATTCCACTCAATCGTTTCATTATACAGATTTTTATCAAAATGAATTGATACCGGAGGGCTAGTATGATTGAACAAATAACATCTTTTTTTCAAAAATCAGAAAAATCAAATAATATAAATGACAATATTAATTTTTTTAAGCAACTTCAATTTAGAATACTATTTACGAACAATAGGCAATTTGACTTTCTAGATAATTATCTTGCATTGAAAGGTGTCGGTGAGAAACAAATGCCGGATAAAAATGTAATTTCAGGTATTAAAGAAGTTTACTCTGAAACGGTAAGTGAGCATTGTCTTGAAGTTTATATGTGTGACTTTATTGAAGATGTACTTAAGAATGGCGGGAACATGGCTGAAGCACTAGAGCCATTTCTAGATCCAAAAATAATAATGGCTTTTAGAGCGACGTACTCAGTCGGTAAAACAACTTATGGCATAAAACAAGTAATAAAGAACATCAAAGGGCAGGCTGAACTGCGTAAATCGTTCAGGAAAAGCATACAGAGTGGACTTATGTTCTTTTTCGCTGGCATAACGGTTGTAACGGTTGTATCTAGCCAGTTCTTACCAATGTTGCTAGGCATGGTCGATGAGTCGAACGTGGACGGATTGACTCTTTTCTATAAAGACCTTGGTATTTTTATCGATAATAACCTCTTTAAAATAATGATTGGTTTGGTTCTTTGCGTGATATCTTACATCATTTCTCTGCCTATCTGGGTTGGCCCTTCACGATCAGCAGCAGACAGTTTATTCCTTTACTCTATTTATCAAAGTTTTGCGGCTAATCAGTTTTTTAACATGTTAACGTTATTAAAAACTGGGAGCCTTAGTTTACGTCAATCACTGGAGACAATCCTCGAGGACTCAACACCTTATATGGAATATCACATTGAACAAATGCTAGATATGACGCGTACTGGCTCGACGGATCTTGAGCAGTTAAACACCGGTTTACTACCCCCACGTCTACAAGTACGTTTGAAAATAGCTGGTATGCAAAATGGCTCTATGGACTCTGTATTCGAACTGATAGCTGAAACTGCTAGTTCAGATGTAACCAAGAAACTGAACTTGATTGCCGCAAACATTAAATTTTGGTTGATGATTACAGGAATTTCGATGTTAGCTATGTCTGTGATGGTTATTCTTAACATTCTTCTTGGTGTTGCAATGAACTAAGAATTTGAAAATTCAGCCGATCAACATTAAGCCACTAAAGCTTGATAAGATTAACTTTAGATTACATCACTAATGACTCAACCAAAGTATAGGAACTTAATATGAATGCAACAGGACTCTTGAATTTACCACAAAATGATGATGAACACTTCAACAAGCTGCAGCGAGGTTTTACCGCAATTGAAACCTTCATCGTGCTGGGCGTTATAATATTGATTGCAATCGGTGTCGCGAAAAATATAGGTCCGATGCAAGTTGAATACAAAGTTTACCAAATAACCAATCAGGCCAGCACTATTCACGCTGGAGCTAGCTCATGGGCTGGTGGTGGTGTTTACACTGGTGTTTCAATGGCTTTATTGAAGGATGACTATATTCCATCAGACTTTGTGGATGGGAAAGGTATAAACCCTTACAATGGTGACGTAACTGCAACAGCAAATACTGACCCGTACAATCTAGATATTACATTTCTTAAAATTAAAAATGATGCTGGTGTCCGAACTGTAAAAAAATATGGTTCAACTTATGCTAGTTATGATAAAGCAACAAAAACTCTTGTTCTTACAATGCAAGGTTAAGTTAATTATGAAAAGCACTTACTTTTTTAGATCTAAAGGTATGATTTCACTCAACATCGTAATACTTTTGGGAATATTGACGTCAATGCTTATTATGGCAGGAAGGTCTGTTGCTTTTTATAAAAAAATATCGCAAGAAGAGCGGGTTGTTGAAAACCTTGCTCTTATTTACCCAGCCTTTTATGACTATTTCTACACTGAATGCTCATTATCTTCGACGCATTCTGTAAGCAACCCCACGCTTGCAACATTGACGTCGATGGGTTATTTGAATATGCAGCCATCTATTGTAGATAATCCCATTGGAAGCACTTTTGTTTTATCTATTCATCGGCTGACTGGTGTTCCAACAAATTTAAGATTAACAACTACATTTACAACGACTAAGCGTGCAAAACGAATTGCAAAGCGAATTTCGGTAGGAGAGGCAACATTTATATCACCTGCAACAATACAATGGGATCTTTCTTCCATTAAATATAGAAACACTATCGATGCTAATAGTGATTCTTATTTGGATGATAAGTGTAAATAGAAATTTTTTACTATTACTCAATATAATTTGATGGGTAATAGTTAAGAATCGTTAGCTCATGACATTTAATTCTGCATTTCAAGCCGCTGGCTTTCATTGTACTGCTTTCGAAGAATTAGTTGATCTTCAATACAGGTGTAATTTAACAACTCAAGGACTTGAAATGAGAAAATACTCCCTCATAGCGGCAGGGATAATGCT